>CAKZQO010000275.1 GCA_937140905.1 uncultured Spirochaeta sp. | reverse complement strand
CCGCCCCGATGGGGTAATGATCGGCCGTGCGGCAGTCCGTTCTCCCTGGATCTTTGCGTATATTCGCTACAAAGAGGGAAGGCAAATGCCTGTTTCCCCTTTTGTTGAAACTTGGCACCCCTTCACAGTAAATCTGCAGAAAGTGATCCTTCGTTTTCTTGACCTATTACCTCGCTATCAGCCGAAAGAGTTCCTGGAAACTAGGGCCAAACGGTTCCTAAAGTATTTTTCCGAGAATCTAGTCTTTGGACACCAGCTCTTTACCAGCGTTTGGAATGCCTCGGAATGGAAAGAACTACGTACCATCGTGGATAGGTATTTTTCCGAGCATCCGGAAGAAATCAGGCGAATAATTGAATAAGGGGCTTTCAATAAGTTTTGGTTTGAAGGTCAGAGCAAACCGATATATACTACAAGGAGTAGAGGGAGGCATATGCAACTCAAAGATAAGTACTTACATGTGGGATATGCCGCTTTATTCTTGCCTACGTTGTTGGTTTTAGTTTGGATGGCTCCTAAACGCTTACCTCCTGCTCACTCCGGGCAGGGGCAGCCAGCCCTCCTTCCTATGGAACTGGAAGCTACAGAACCTGCGCCCCGTCGACTCGTTTTCGTTTCCTATAAAGTAGCGCCAGGGGACACGATCTCGGGGATAGCGGAAATGTACAACGTCACTCAGGATTCCATCATCAGTTGGAACAACATCGAAAAAGCCCGTACGCTCCAGATTGGAACGGTTCTCCAGATCCCCAACATGAATGGACTAATGCATGAGGTAAAAGCGGGGGACACTCTTGAAACGATTTCCCGTAAATACGGGGTGGACATACAAGCCATCCGAGACGTGAACGAACTTGTGACAGATAGTATCCAGCCCGGCCAACGGTTATTCATTCCTGAAGCGAAGTTGCCTGCCGTAGAGCTCCGTAGAGTATGGGGCGAACTGTTCCGGTATCCGGTTCGGGGGTGGGTTTCTTCTCCCTATGGATGGCGCGCGGATCCCATCACGGGAACACGGCGTTTCCACAATGGAATCGATATTGGTGGATTCGAGGGAGATGCGGTTCGAGCTGCGCTAGAGGGGAGGGTAGTGGAAACCGGATACAACGATAGCGCGGGAAACTACATTCTCCTTTCCCATGTGGGAGGGTACACGACGTTTTACGCTCACCTTAGGTCCATTGCCGTTACCCCGGGAATGTACGTGCGGGAAGGGCAGAAGATTGGCGAGGTGGGAAGCACCGGCTATTCCACGGGGCCTCATCTACACTTTTCTGTGTTCCGCTGGGGACGACCGGTGAATCCGGTGTTACTTCTCTATTGAGGGTTTATCAAGAGAGAACTGACGACTAAGATTAGCCCTCCACGCCCTTCTGGGCTTGAAGGATGTTTTAAAATAGAATAGGAGCCTTTATCTCTGGTAGCTGAGTTCGTACTCCAAAGGAGTGGTCAATAGGGTCAAGAGAGGTAGGGTGAAGCGAACGGTAGACGGCCCCTCCTGAACCCCTCCCCGTTGGCTTAGGATGGGAGCGGGTGTTCGGATCCGTACTTCAATCTTTGAGTGTTGTAGGGTGGCGTTCAGTTCTTGTTCCGAAGCGTATTCTTCCAACGCCCACACGAGTTGTTTCCGGTATTCCCCTTCGCTTATAGGTTTATTCTCTAATGGCAAAAGCATCCTGAACATGGGCGATTGGTTATCGGGAGTTAAGGCGAAGATGGATTTTAACGTATCGCGATTTATTCGGATGCGAAGGGTTTCCTCGTGAGCTTTTCTTTCTAGGAATATAACATTTCCCACCTTTGGATCGGCAAAGAGGGTTTCCAGATTTTTGAAGGTGAAGGTGGCTTCTAATCGTTCGGGGGATGGGGTACGAGCAGAGGTGAGAGAAAGGTTTTTTTCCTGGGCGAAGCGAAGACGCAAGGCATCTAGATCGAAGATCCGGGGATGCTTTGGATCGAAGTTTGGAAGGAATCCTACTGCAAGATCGGAATAGTACCGCAGAAGGATAGGGGACAGTTCGACGCGAAGGGACGCTTCCCCTGAGCCATCGGAGTGTACGATAAAATCGGTCTGAGTGGAACAGTGGGAAAGGAGGGTCCCGGATATTAGAAGTAATCCGAGCAGTTGGAATACCTTCATAGCAGGAATGTAACGCAGATTTCCCGGCTGGACAAGCTTCAGCCTCCTCTATACCTCTGTTGTGGGTCCTAGAGGTTCTATCGAAAGGAGGTAGCTTCTAACCTGTTCTTCCCAGTACAAGGCCTCCTCGAGTCTGCCTCGTTTCCGGCATCCCTCCGCGTGGATCCGGCATTTACGGATCAATTCTTCGATGGCTTCCTGATAGCGTAGAGATCGCGGGGAAAAGAACCCCCCTTCCACCAGATCCTTCAATGCCTGTAATCGAAAAGGTTCTATGAAGGGATAGGATAGGGAAAGTTGATCCGGTGAACCACCCCGTTTCACCGTCAACGCTTCTTCAATATATAGCACTGGTTCTGAGGAAGTGATCCGTACCCAGAACTCATAATCTTCGGCGATCCTAAGATCTTTCCGGAAACCGCCTGCCTCTTCGAACAAGCTTCGTTCCATCAGTACCGTGGAAGGTCCCAAGATACACTTCTTCAGGCTGTCTCGGAACACGTCACCTTCCCTACGATGCCGCTGTTTCCGTTGGGAGATGATTTTTCCGTTTCGAATCCAGAGTTCCCGGGTATGACTGATCCGAAAATTCTGTCCTCGAGCCCTCGCTTCTTCGTGGGCTTTAAGTTGGACTTCGAGTTTCTGGGGTTGCCACAAATCGTCTGAATCGAGAAAAGCTAGGTACGTTCCTCGAGCAATTTGAGCACCTCGATTCCGCACCAAACCGGGGAATCCTGTGTGGGGTAAAGGGAGAAGGATCAAGGGCGGAGAATGGGTAGGAGTAGAAGGCCAACGAGAGAACCCCCAATTTACAAGAGTCTCTACCGTGCCATCCGAGGAACCGTCGTCCACCACGATCAATTCGAAGTCTCTATAAGTCCCTTGTACAACCGAGTGGATAGCTTCCAGCACCCGGGATTTGCGGTTATAGGTAGGAATCAC
>CAKZQO010000274.1 GCA_937140905.1 uncultured Spirochaeta sp. | reverse complement strand
CCCGCTAGTGCTGCCCCCTTCAAAATCCCCATTGGGGAATAGGTTCTTCGTTCGTAGCCGGTACGCTTCGCTTCCCCCATATCCAGCTGTGGCCCCCGCGTGTTCGTAGAGCATGTACGCTGTCACCCCGGGGTTGGCAGGCGCGGGAGTAGATACTTCGTTATAGTCGGGCGTCCAGTCTCCCAGGCTTATCCCTTCCAGTAAGTTTACTCCCCGGTATTCGGAAAACCGGTCGGTGGGGGAACAGGAAAGGAACCCCCATAGGAGTAAGGCACAGATCAGAGAAGTAAAAATCATAGGTTCCCATCGAGGGGATAGGTGACTCTTCACGCTCTACAGTATATCGTGTTTTGAATTGGTTTTCACGCCCTCACTTTGCCTGCCCGACGCGTGCAACGAAGGAGTGCACTGAGTAGAGCGCCCTGAATAATAGGGTCGCGAAGGCTATCCAAATAGAAAGATCTCTCTTAGGAGCCCCTTTCGTACTGGGAAAGGCGTTGATCGATTTCTTCCAACCGTTTCACGAGGGATTGGATTGTCTTTTCGATCCGCCGTTTTTCCTGCCGGAGCCGTTCCAAGGGATCCTCTTCCTTTCGTTTACGGGAAAACTCGGCCTTTACCCGGTCAGGGCTTTTTCCGCTTTTGAAAGCTTCCTCGGCCTTCTTCCGCTCTTCCTCGGTCTTCAACGAAGCTACCGTGCGCATGTTCTCGAACCCAATCTCAGGGTCCACGTTAAGGGCATGGATCCGCATGAGGACCCGGGCAGTGGTGCGATGGACCCCGAGCACCCGATCCACGTAATCCTCGAACCGGGCATTATACTTTCGGCAAAGAGCCTCCGCCTCGGTAAGGAGTTTCCCGAACTCTTTCATTAAGTGCCCATTCTTCGCAAGAAAGGAGGTCCGTATACGGTCAGTGAGGAGACGGAACTCCGCCTCCTGTTCGAACACGTTTGTGTAGAGGGATAGTTGTTCGGCCCTCTCCAGCAGGTCGTGGAACAGGGCCCAGAACTCCTGCGTGTGGGAACGATTGGTGATGGGAACAGGAGAGCGGGTGAAATGGAGATGGTGGGCGAACTCGTGGATCGCCGTATAGATGAGGTCGTTGTCACTCTTGAAATTCCGGTTGTGGATGATGATTTCCCGACTCTCTGGGTGGTAGATCCCGTTTACCCGCTTACTTTGCTTGCCCGAGAAGATAACCTGGAACTCCTCCGTGTCCGGTTCCAGTCGAAGAAGAAGCTCTTTCACCTGATCTTGGTTCATTGCGCTACTATACCGATGGAAAGGAAAGGATGCAAGGGAAAAAGGGATCCTTGAATACTAAACAAATGTGTAGTAGTATTGAGGTATGAACGCCCTTTCGTGTGATCTACGGATTGGCACCTCGGGATTCGACTACCCGGAGTGGCGGGGAGTGTTGTACCCACAAGATCTTCCCCGGGAAGAGTTCCTCCCTACCTACGCGGCAACTTTTTCCACGGTGGAACTGAACTTTTCCTACTACCGGATCCCTCGGGAGGAACAGCTGGAGGGAATGCTGGAACGGGGCGGACCCCGGCTGGACTTCTCCATCAAGGCGCATGAATCCCTCACTCACAAAGTGGATCCTGCTTCCTGGAAGGAGGCGGTGGCGGAGTACCGAAGGTCCATCCGGCCTCTCCTTCGCTCGGGAAGGCTCGTGGCAGTGCTTTTGCAGTTTCCCTACAGTTTCCACTACGACGCGGATCGGCGGAAGTACCTAGATTCCCTACTGCGGGAACTGGATGGATTACCCCTCGTGGTGGAGTTCCGAAATGGGGCCTGGCATACGCCTCGGGTACTGGAGGCCCTTCGGGAGCGGGGGGTGGGGTTCTGCGCTACCGATATGCCGGATCTCAAAGGGTTGCCGGAGGCAGGGGAGGCGGTTACCTCTCCCCTCGCGTACCTACGGTTCCATGGCCGGAACCGGGAAACCTGGTGGGGTTCGGATGCGGCGGCCCGGTTCGACTACCTCTACACCGAGGAAGAACTCCGTCAGTGGATTCCCCGGATCCGTCGAATGAGCTCTCAGGTGTCCCGGTTTCGGATCTACTTCAACAACCATCGGAAAGGACAGGCCGCGGTAAATGCCCGGATGCTGATCCAACTCCTCAATGGGAGCGGTAGGGAATAGGGAGTCGGGTATGCGCCTAGGTAAGGAGGATGAGCGGACCATTCTTCACGTGAACGTGACGGATTTCATGGCAGCGGTAGAGGAAGTGCGAGATCCTTCCCTCCGGGGGCGTCCCTTTGTGATAGGATGGCAGGGTCGCAGTCGCGCCATCGTCCTTGCCGTATCGGAAACCGCCTATCAGGAGGGGGTACGGCGGGGGATGTGGTTGGAAGCGGCTCGCAGAAAGGTTCGTACCCTAAAGGTGCTTTCCCCTTCCTACGACGTGTACCGTCGAGCGGACGCCCGGCTGGCCGAAGTGGCTCTTAGGTTTTCCCCTGTGGTGGAACCGAGGGGTGGAGGGCACCTGTACCTAGACCTTACGGGGACCCGGCGGCTCTTTGGCCCGCCTGTGGATTGTGCCGAGAGGGTTCGAAAAGAAATCATCGAGGCTACCGACCTTCTTCCCGCTCTGGGCCTTGCCTCGGCAAAGGTGGTGTCCAAGGTGGGTACCCGGGTGGTGCGACCATCCGGCTTCATCGCCGTACCGCGAGGGGAGGAACGATCCTTCCTTTCCCCCCTCGATGTATCCCTTTTGCCTGGCGTGGGGACCCGGCTCTTGACCCGGTTACACCTTTTACACGTCCGCACCATCGGGGATCTCGCTTCCCTTTCCGAAGAGGAGGCAGAAGTGTTGGGGCCCTACGGGCTAGTGCTACGAAACCGGGCCCTGGGAAAGGACACCTCTTCCGTACGGGTGGGTGGCGGCGTTCGGGCAGGGCTGCACGAGAAAGAGGGGAACAGCGTGTCGGCCGGGATCACTCTTCCGGAAGATGCGAACGATTCCCGTCTCATCCTATCTGCCCTTCGATCCCTCCTTTTCGATCTGGGCTTTACCCTTCGTACAAAGGGGCTCTCTGCCGGAAGCCTCCGGCTGCAAGTCACCTACACCGATGGGCTCCAGGCCCAGGGCACGTGGCGGTTCCCTGTCCCCGTTACGCATGATGGGGAGATGATGAAGGCGGCGCAGGCTCTTCTACCTCGGGTCTTGCGGAGGCGAGTCCGGGTACGAACCCTCCGGTGCGATCTGGGGGCCCTTACGCCCGATCCAGGGCAGTTGGACCTCGAAGAGCGGTACGAGACCAAGGTTCGAGCCCTGCAGGAAAGTCTCGATCGAATCAGAAACCGGTTCGGAAGGGAAGGAATTCGTTCCTGCGTGGATCTGGTGTTCCCATGTACGTTCCTCTCCTAGTTCGATCGGCCTATTCCCTCCTGTATGGAACGCGCATGCCCGCGGAGGTGGTGCGGTACCTCCATGGGATGGGGTATCGCACCATGGCGCTGACGGATCGGAACAACCTCTATGGAATCCATGAGTTTCTGGAGGCCTGTAAGGAGCTAGGGGTTCGCCCCATTCTGGGAGCCACTATCCAGAAGGGATCCCAGGAGGTGGTGGTTCTTGTGAAGGAAGAAAGGGGGTTTCGTAACCTCTGTCGCCTTCTCACTCGTAGGATGCGATGGGAAGGTTCCTTCGATCTGGCGGAAGAAATTCCTACCTACGCGGAAGGGAACGCGGTGCTTTCTCGAGACAGGGAACTCCTGGAACAGTGGCAGGGGAAGGTGGAGGACCTCTCCGTATGGGTTGAAGGGTTGGATCGGTCCTTGTACCAGACGGCGAAACGTCTAGGGCTCCCGCCGGTGATAGCGCCGGAAATCCTTTTCTACGAACAGGAGGACCTAGAGGTCCACCGAGTCCTACAAGCTATTGACCGTTTAGGGACGATACCCGCAGGTTCGTTATCTTCGAGGGTTGTCCCTGGGTCGGGATCGGAAAAAACCTTGTCCAACTTGCCTCCTAACGTTCGGGACCAATCCGGTTTTCGTACGGGATTCCCAGCCTTGCCAAAGGAGGTGGAAGCCCATTTTGCCGTATATCCCGAGGCCCTCGAAAACACTGCTCGGTTGGCGGATCGGTGTCGGTTCCAGGAAATCTTTCGAGGTTTCATATTCCCTCGCCTCCCAGAGGCAAGTCTGTACCCGCACAAACATGAACACTGTCCCGAGGCGACAGACGAGGAAACTCGGAAGGGGATCGTGGCTCAGGTGCTCCGGGATCAGGTACTGGCTGGCGCGGAAGAACGGTACGGGGAGTTGTCGGAAGGGGTACTAGAGCGGATCGAGTATGAGCTGTCCATCATCGAACGAAAAGGGTTCTCCGAATATTTCCTCGTGGTGGCCGATATTGTGCGGCGGAGTCCCCGCACCTGTGGCCGGGGGAGTGCCGCAGCTAGCGTGGTAGCTTACTGTCTGGGTATCACCAATGTGGATCCCATCCGGCACAACCTCTACTTCGAACGGTTTCTAAACCTGGACCGGGAAGATCCTCCGGACATCGACGTGGATTTCGCTTGGGACGAGCGAGATGCGGTGATCGAGGATGTGTTCCGGCAGTATGGGGAGGATCATTGCGCGCGGGTCTGTAATCACGTGTTCTATCGGTTCCCCTCTGCCCTTCGGGATACAGCCCGAGTGTTTGGAATTCCCGAAGGGGAAATTACTGCCTTCGAACGAAAGCTTCGAAGGGATTCCCTGGGGTCTAGAGGGGCCCCCTGCTGGAGAGGGTTCGATTCCATAGGGGGATCGGAAATCGGAGGGAAGGTTGAACGCCAATTCGAAGGGGCTAATGAGCAGGATTCAAAGAGGGGCTTCCCACCTCCCTGGCCCAAAATCTTGAAACTCGCCAAACGGATCACGGGGCTCCCCCGGCATTTGAGCGTGCATTCCGGCGGGGTGGTGATCACGCCAGACCCCATCGATCAGTACGCGCCCGTGGAAACAGCGGAAAAGGGAGTCCCCATCGTGACATGGGAAAAGGATGGGGTAGAGGCGGCGGGTCTAGTAAAGATCGATCTATTGGGAAACCGCTCCCTCGCCGTGATCCGGGATACCCTAGCGAACCTAAAGCAAAATGGAATTGCGATAGAAGAAGGTTTTCATGACCCCACTTCGGACCCAGATACCCAGGCCTTGATTGCCCGGGGGGACACGATCGGCGTGTTCTACGTGGAGTCGCCTGCCATGCGGCAGCTACAGGCAAAAACAGGGAAGGGGGATTTCGAGCATCTGGTGATCCATTCCTCCATCATTAGACCGGCAGCGAACCGATTCATCAACCTCTATGTTCGTCGACTCAAGGGCGAGTCCTATCAACCCTTGCATCCGGATCTGGATCGGATTCTGGCGGAAACGTACGGGATCCTCTGTTACCAGGAGGACGTTTCCAAGACCGCCGTAGTGCTAGCGGGATTTTCCAATGCCGATGCGGATGGATTACGAAAGATCCTGTCCAAGAAGAACAAGGAGGCTCGTTTGGCCCGGTACAAGGAACAGTTCTACGAAGGAGCTTTGAAACGGGGGGTCTGTCGGGAAACGATTGACGCGGTGTGGGAGATGATCCTTTCCTTCGAGGGATACTCCTTCTGCAAGGCCCACTCGGCTTCCTACGCAATGGTTTCCTTTCAATCCGCCTATCTGAAGACTCATCACCCAGCCGAGTTCATGGCAGCCGTTCTCTCCAATCGGGGAGGGTACTATACTCCGGCCGCCTATATAAGCGAGGCCCGACGTATGGGGCTAAAGATCCTAGGGCCGGATGTAAATCAGAGCCTTTACCGATACGCGGGGCGTGGGAAGGAGATCCGAATAGGGTTCGTTGAAGTGAAAGGACTCCACCGGGACACGGTGGAAAAAATCGTGCGGGAACGCTCCCGAAAACTTTTCCAGAGCGTGGAGGATTTTGCGCGGCGGGTAGAGTTAGTGGGAGAGGATGGGGAGGCGTTGGTCTCGGTAGGGGCTTTGGATTCGTTGGCGGGTGGATTATCCCGTACGGAACAGCTCTGGGTCCTTCTGAGGGCACAGACAGCCGTGCAGCGAAGGAGAGAGGAAAGGGCGGTTCCATCACTCTTCAGGGAAATGGTTGCCACCCAATCTGGTAGAGCCCCAAACCAAGCCTTAAGGGGTTTACCAGAAGGACGCCCCTCTCGAGGTTCAGGCTCAACAGAAACCCAAGTCCAAAAGCGGGCTCGATGGAAGGCGGAGTACGAGCGTCTTGGATTCCTGTTGGATGGACACGCCCTCAACTTATGGGAACCTATTCCGGAACAATACCGGCAAGTGCGGGGAAAAGATCTACCTCGTCATATCGGTAGACGGATAGAAATGGTAGGTTGGCCCGTGACAAGTAAAGAAATCCTCACTAGAGAAGGAAAGCCCATGGAATTCGTCAGCTTCGAAGATGAAACGGCCATCTTTGAGACGGTTCTGTTTCCCAAAGCGTATGAACGGTACGCGAGGCTGTTGGACGAACCCCGCCCCGTGATCATCCGGGGTACTGTGCGGGAAGATCTAGGGGCGGTAGCCATCCATGTGGAAGAACTTAGTCCTCTAATTTCGCGGAAAAATCAGAAGGAACGCTGAGTTTCCGGCTTCCTAAGGAAGCGTCGAACTGGAAGATGCCAGGACCTTCCTCTTTACCAAGAATCTGGAGTTTCTGAAGTATGTCCATCGCGTTCTTTTCTTCCTCTACCTGTTCGGTTACGTACCATTGGAGAAAAATCTCGGTAGCCGGATCATCTTCTTTTTTCGCTAGATCCACGAGGGATTTGATGCTGGCGGTAACGGTTTTCTCGTGTTCTAGGGTCTTCTCGAACATGGCTTTGATGGAGGAGAATTTTTCTTTTGGTGCCTCGATAGCTTGGAGTTTTACCGTTCCTCCCTGATCGTGAATGTAGTTGTAAATCTTCATGGCATGGAACATTTCCTCATGGTACTGCACCATGAACCACTTCGCTACCCCATCGAAAACCATCTCGGTGCATTGTGCCGACATGGCCATGTAGAGGTAAGCGGAATACATTTCCTTGTTGATCTGGAGGTTTAACGCTTCTTCCATTTTTTTACTGATCATACAGCGCTCCTTTCTGCAAAAGAATAGTGTAGTTTAAGTGTAATATATGGAAGTTCCAAAGTCAAAATTTGGTGACCCAAAGCTTGTGAGAGAGTTGTCTAATTTTGAGTGGGGGCACACCCGCAAGACTCTCGAACGATCAAAGGCGCAGGCAAGATCACATGAGGGCTTGCTAAAGGATGTCCTTCGATCAGCTGGATCAGCTTCTCCATGGCAAGTGAACCCATTTCAAGGATCGGTTGACGGACAGTGGTAAGGGAGGGGTGAATGTATTGAGAAAAAAAAGTGTCGTCAAAGCCGGCCAGGGCTAGATCGTTGGGGATCCGGATTCCTTGGGTACGGCAGTATTGGAGGATCCCTAGCGCCATTCGATCATTGGCGGCAAAGATCGCTTCAGGCTTTCCAGACGATAGAATCTCAGGCATCAGGGAAGATCCACTCTCAATGGAGTAATCCCCTCGGAAGATTCGAACTCGATCGGGGTCGAATCCGCATTCTGCCAAACCTAACCGAAATCCATAGTACCGGTCGTTGGAATCGATGTTCGTCTCAGGCCCTGCGAGGAACACGATCTGTTTGAATCCGTGGCGGGAAAAGTGGTGTGCCATGGCCCGGGCGCCACCGACGTTATCGATATGAATGGAAGGGTACTGGGGAAAAGGATTCCCAATGAGAATGAAAGGAATTCCCTGCTGTTCTAGTTTACGAAAAAGCTTTCGATGTTCCTCGGGCTGGTCCATGTTCCGAATGATAAATCCGTCGGCCCGTTTTTCTTGGAGGATTCGGTGAGCTTCGGAAAGGTAATTGTAGGAACGGATCAGGAGGTAGTACCCTCGGCGCGCAGAGACTTCGTCCATCCCCTTTAGGAGGGGGTTGTAGTAATCTCTCCAGGTGCCCGGTAGAAGCACAGCTATGGTTTTCGTGCTGCCACCGGAAAGGGCCCGGGCATGAATATTGGGATTGTACCCCAGCTCTTGTATGGCTTTTTCTACCTTGGCGATGGTGGAGGGCCTGACGCGAGGTTCTTTGTTCAATACTCTGGATACCGTGGCCCGGGACACCCCGCAGTGTTTGGCCACCTCTTCGATAGTGATTTGCCTTTTCATGGGAAATCCGGAATTGTATACCACTGATATAGGTTCGGGACAATCACGCTCCCGTTGAATTCTTTAGTCGCCTCTTCTGCGGCTTCTTCGATTCCGTTAAGGTACGCGGAAACCTCGAAATGGCAGAGGAATAAAACTCGGCTACCGCTTTTCCGAGCGGCCTGTCCCGCTTGTTGGGCTGAACTATGGGAGGTGAGGGAGGGAAGACCTTTGTGCGGATAGGTAGCTTCATGGATCAGGACATCCACTTCTCCAGCAGGGCTCGTTACCTCCATCCCATGATGGTAGTCGGAAGTGTAAAGGAACCTGAGAGGCCTATCTGAATAAAGCGATTCCAGAGACCCCCTCCGCTTTTCTGTTTTTCCCTCTGATTCTGGCATTCGATGATACAGGATCTGCACCATCGATGTAGGGACCGCGTGTTTTCCAGGAAGGAGAGAGAGGGAAAAGCCATTATGAGTCCTGGTACCGACCTTTGTTGTTTCCCCTGTTCTTTCGCACGGGAAGGTTTCCCCATACTCCAAAGAATAGGAAAGGGAAGTTGGATCCAAGGGAAAGTGGCGAAGGAGTTTATCCGCCGCTTCCTGAGTATCCCGATTAGCGATGATCTTAAGAGGTTTCTCCCGTTTCATGCAATCGAGGGCCGAAATGAGGGAAGGGAAGGCTCCTAGATGATCGATATGGGTATGGGTCAGTACCACCGCGTCGAGAGTCTTGGGATCCTCCCCGCATTCTAAAAGAGCCTTGACCGGGTTATCGCCCGTGTCGATAAGGATCCGGTAATGATCGATGGCGATTAGAAAAGAGGTGTACCCGTTTCCAATTGCAGGGATGGCGCTGGATGTGCCGAAAAAAATCAATTTCATACCCCACTCCTATCCAGGTGCCTTCGGATTCCAATTATCCTCATTCCGCTGGAACGATGGGCAACCGATCCGGATCGATGCGTACGGTAACCTTTTCACCAGGCTTTAGAATTTTCTTGGTGTCCCCCCGGACCCGGATGTAGGAACCACCCAACCGGAAATGGTAATCTATTACTTCTCCGGTAAAGTAGGAACTATCTACTTCGGCTTCGAAAGAGTTTTCGGTGTGAGATTGTCCGGATACAGTCGCCACGGGAGAATAGAGTATTTCTACCGCCTCGGGCCGTACGGCAGCGGAAGCTTTGCTTCCTGGAGTAACCCCTCCACAGGTGATGCCTCGTAGTTCCCAACCCTCCGAGGTCTTTAACACGCAGGAATCCCCATGAGAAGACTTGATGGTTCCTTCGATGAAGGTAGTGGTACCCATGAAACCAGCCACGAAACGATTCTTCGGTCTAAGGTAGATCTCTTCTGGTCGACCATCCTGCATTACCTTTCCATCCTTCATGATCACGATCCGGTCCGAGATGACCATTGCTTCCGTTTGGTCATGGGTGACGTAGAGGGTGGTGATACCCAATCGTCTATGAATCTGGGCAATTTCGAACCTCATCTGTTCCCGGAGGAGAGCGTCGAGGTTGGAAAGGGGCTCGTCGAGCAGAAGGATGTCGGGTTCGAGGATGATGGCTCGGGCCAAAGCTACCCGTTGCTGTTGGCCGCCCGAGAGTTGTCGGGGATACCGATCCTCGTACCCTTCCAGTTTCACCACGGAAAGAACCGAACGGACTCGTTTCTTGATTTCCTCCAACGGTACCTTTCGTAGTTCCAGACCAAACGCAAGGTTCTGGAAGACGGTCATATGGGGCCACAACGCGTAGTTCTGGAACACTAACCCGATCCCCCGCTTCTCTGGTGGGATGTCGGTGATGTTTCGATTGCCGATGTATATTTCCCCTTCATCGGGTTTCAAGAATCCGGAAACTGAACGGAGAGTGGTGGTTTTGCCGCATCCCGAAGGGCCCAAAAGGGTTACCAACTCTCCATCCTTGATGGTAAGGTTTAGCCTGTCCAAGGCCGTCACTTTCCCGTACCGGGCTACCAGATTTTCCATTCGTAACTCTGACATGATTCTCTACTCCTTGATTTTTAGGTGTACAGCTATCCCATTCCCCCCACGTATTCCGCCTTCAGTACTCTCTGGATGAGGAACATGAACAGGATGCTGGGGATAAGTAGGATGAGAGCGATCACCGAAGCAAACTGCATGTTGTACCCGCTGGAGGAATAGAGGGTAAGAGGAAGGGTTTGGACGAACGGAAGCCCCACGAAGAAGGTTCCCGTAAACTCGTCCAACGAGGTAATAAAGACGAACACGGAACTGGCCAGTAGACCAGGCGCCGCTAGGGGAAGGGTGATTCGGAAGAACGCCAAGGACGCGGTAGCTCCTACGCTTCGAGCAGCCTCCTCCATACTAGGTGGGATGGACCGGAAGGTAGCGCTGGTGATCCAAACTCCGAATACCAACCCTACGAGAATGTGAACGATGATTACTCCCGGAACGGTTCCGGCCAACCCCAAGCGGGTGAACATTTGGAGGACGTTCACGAAGATCGGTTGTTGGGGAAACGCGTTGGGCATGAGGAAGAGGAACATCACGAAGGTGCCGAAAGGAATCTTGTACTTGGCTAGCGCGTATCCCGCGGGGATCGCCAAAGCCATCGCGATGATCACTGTGACAATGGCGATTCCCAGGCTGAGGAAAAAGGCGGGAATGATACTGACCGCTCCGATGGCAAGGCTCTTTTCTATCCCTAGAGCCTGTTTCCAGTAGGCAAAACTGATCTCCTGGGGGAGCGGGTGGGGCCAGTACCATTTCTGGGCCACGGACCAGAGCAGGAGACTTGTCATCGGCCCGAAAATGATAAGGAAGGAAAGAACTAAAAGCACCAGTTCGAACGTTTTTATGAGAATGGGTCGATAGTTCAGTTTCATTTGGTTTCTCCCAGTTTCGTTTTCAAGTAATACCAAGCGGTGAGGAGGACCAACAGGTACGAGAATACGCCTAGGGCGTTGGCTACCCCGAAGTCCCGGAAGTAGTTGACCCGATGGGCAATATCCACCGTAATGGTGGTGGGAATTTTCCCCCCGATCAGCATGTAGGGGAGGGTGAAGGTCCCCACGATTTGCGAGTAGACCAACACGAGAGACACGAGGATGCTGGACTTGTTCATGGGAATCAGCACCCGGGTAATCACTTTGCCCATTCCAGCTCCCGCGCTTCTAGCCGCTTCGATGTAACTATTATCGATCATCTGGAATCCCCCATGCATGATGAGCACCGCGAAGGGAACCTGTTTCCAGAGGAACCCAAAGGAAAGACCCGCGAAATTAAACAGTTGGAGAGGCTGTTTCAAATCGATTAGACCTAGTTGCGCGAGGGCCACATTCAATAGACCATGGGGGGCGAGGAAGCTGTTCATCATCTGAGCTACTACCACGAAGGGGATGAACAGGGGCAATTTATAGATAGCAGACAGAATCTTCGTGATGCGGTTCTGTCGGATCCGAAAGTAAACGGCCAGAAGGATG
Organism: uncultured Spirochaeta sp.; assembly: GCA_937140905.1. Taxonomy (GTDB): domain Bacteria; phylum Spirochaetota; class Spirochaetia; order DTKZ01; family DTKZ01; genus DTKZ01. The sequence goes on along the minus strand of CAKZQO010000274.1, from coordinate 4,090 downwards.
GCCAACACTGCCGTGCATGCGGTATTGAAGAGGGTGACAGAAAAGGTGAAGGCAATGTCTTTCGTATACAGATCAATCGTTTTAAGGTAATTTTCGAAGGAAAAGGCACCGCTTTTATCGAGGAAACTACGAACGATTGAAGCTAAGAAGGGATACGCGTACATAAGGAGCATGAAAATTACTGCGGGTGCCAGTAAGAATAGGTAGGAAGGGACATTGAGTCCCTTCCTGGATGCAGAGCTAGAAACCAACATTACTTTATCCATTTCTCGTAGGATTCCAGCATGGCATCGAAGTACTGGGCCAGGGGGAAGGATAGGCCTTTCTTCTGAAGATCCTGGGGAGTCACATCCTTGTAGATTTTATTGAATACTTCGGGAGGAACGGAATCCTTGATGTAACTTCCATCGATTCCCGGGTACCAGTTGAATCGTTGTACGATCTCTTTGGCCTGTACGGCAGGGCTAGTAACATACTCCACGAACTTTTTCGCCATCTCTGCGTTTCCCGCTTTTTTAGGGATCACAAAGAACATGGGCTGTCCAGGCATGCCCGGTTCGGGTAGGAGCAGGCGGGTCTTGGGGTCCATCTTCCCCTCATTCATGAAGGTGAAGAACATATCCACCCATACAGGGCCCATCCAGATTTCCCCTCGGTTCAAAGCGTCCAGAGTGCCCACGTTCCCACCTGTGATGGTCACATACTTATTGAACTCTTTTAGTTCATTGAATACTTTTTCCCACGTGTTGATCTCGTCCTTTTCAAAGGGACCTTCTACCGCGTACTTCTTGTACTTCCCTGTTTCCGCGTACACCCAGCCTACCACGAAGGAAACACCACTCATCCCTCCTTTGATTCCGTTGTAGCCGAACTTGCCAGGATTCTTTTTGACCCATTCTTTCAGTTCCGCATAGTTCTTGGGAGGATCCTTAACTAAATCAGGATTGTAGGCTAGGGCAGTCTGGCTGTGGAACATGGGCATCCCATACCCTTCGATTTTTACACCTAGCGAGGTCTTCACGAAGGGGGAGGTCACGTACTTCCAGGTTTCCAACTCCTTCGTGTAGTTGAGAAGGAGGTCCTTTTCCATGGCCCATTTCATGAAGATCTCATGAACCATGGCAACGTCCACGTCCCATACTTCTTTCTTGGCCTCTGCTTCAGCCAAAATCTTTTCCAGGATTCGCTGGGAACCGGCGTTTCCGGGGCCTGTATGGATGGTGGCGACGCTTACATTGGGATACTTCTGCTGGAATCCAGGCCCCAACACGTTTTGCCCCAAGGCTAGCATGTTGGTATCTCCCGCCGTCATGTAGATCAACCGGGTCTTAGCTGACTCCTTAGCCCCCCCAGCGAAACCGCCGAAAGCAACCAAAAGGGCTAGGAGGAGCACGAACACTGTTCTTTTCATGTTCTACCTCCAGTTTGATTTTTTACATAGTGAGAGCGCTCACACTATGTAACATTTTGATTATACCATGGTAGCACCTGGTGTCAAGGAAAAAACTATGGGATGTTTGTTAGAAAATTGTCAGGAAACAGTTTCTATTTCATGAAGTTTTGATATACTGCGGCTATGAATTTTAAGGATAGATCAGAGATACAACTCGTGGTGTTGGATGTAGACGGTGTTCTGACAGATGGGGAATCGGCTCCCTTCGATTTAGAACTATTCGGATTGCTGGCCGATTTGAACCGACGAGCCCGGGACGGTGAACAAATGGCTAATAGACGAAGAACTCCCGCTGTTACCGTTTGCACCGGAAGACCCCAGGCTTATGTGGAAGCAGTTCTGCAGGCTCTCCACGCGTCTGGGCCGGGTGTGTTCGAAGGAGGCGCAGGTTTATATCTGCCCGAGGGGAGGCGGATTTTTCCCCATCCAGATATCACAGACTTGTCTCTCCTAAGGACTGTGCGTCGGATCCTGGAAGAGGAAGTGGATCGGGATTCGAGTATCTACCTTCAACCAGGTAAAGATTTCACCATGAGCGTGTTCCCCCGAGGGAACACCCCACTAGAGGGTCTTAAAGAACGAGTGGTGAGACTTCTAGGTGAAAAAGCCGAAGAACTGGAACTACTGTACTCTGCTTCCTGTCTGAACATTTTGCCTAAAGGGATCCATAAAGGGAAGGGCATCGAGTTTCTTTCCACATGGACGGGGATTCCTCTATCGGCTATGTTGGCAGTGGGAGACTCGGAGGTGGACATTCCTATGTTCCTGAAAGCAGGGTACCGTGCTGCTCCGGCCAACGCGACACCCGAGGTGAAGGAACTATCAGATTACGTGTCGCCCTTTAGAACTACGGAAGGACTACGAGACATATTGAATATTTTTAAGATATTTTAAGAAGTAATTTTGTTGAGGCAGTAATAGGAAAAAGAAAGAATCTAAACACACAGCAATTAGGGAAAAGTATTATGTTTTCGGTTGTGTCAATTCTATTGTGTAAATTTATGCAATGCCTATAGATTGGGGTTTTGTAATGGCGCAGACTTCTATGTTTGTTTTATCTTTAACGACCTCTTCCACACCAAAGTCTCAATTTATTAAGTTCTCCTTCGGCTCTATTTGTTCACCTGTTCAATTACATTCGTAGTCCAAAGACTCGTCCACTCCCATTATGGAAAAAAATAGAAACTTAGGCATCACTTAATGGAGCGTCCTATACTCTGGACCAAAGGAGGAAAGACAAGATGGTATATCCTTCGTATCTCGTTGCACTCAGTCTTTCAGATTTCCCAATTGAAGTATCCTATACCCCCGAAACTAACTCCCATTCTGATAACTTTTCTGCCTCACCGATTCCTCGAATCGTTCGTAAAGAACCAATTTTAAAGAAGTGTGTGATTTTTATTTTCAACATCTCTTTAATTATTCTTTCACATTGAGCTTTTAGATCAATAACGAGTAATTCAAACATCTGTTCCGACTTTTTCAGGATCTGCTAAAATAGATATCGAACTTGTAGCATATTTGCCTATACCATTGTTTGGGTTAGAATTTTGAAAAGGAAACGAGGGACAGTTGCAAAAACCTGAAAAAACTTGGATGATAAGCTGAGAGGTTTTTTCTGGGAGTGCTTATGGTATCAAAAATAGATAATATCGGCATTCATATTAAAAAACTTCGAAAACTTCAACAACGGACTCTTCAGGATGTGGCGGAAAGCTGTGGCTTTACGAAAAGCCTCCTGTCAAAAATAGAAAGAGGACGTATTGTACCCCCTGTAGCTACCCTTGTTAAGATCGCATCTGCCCTAAATACGAACATTTCTGCTCTAATTGCCGACGGAAACGACATGGATTGCATTTTTATTCCTGCCGATCAAGACGAGAGTCATCAGGTTTTAACGGAGAGCGGATATTCAATTTTACCATTAGCAGTGGAGTTTAAGCAAAAGCGGATGCAGCCTTTTATTTTTACTGCACGGCCTGAAGAAATTAATGATAAAATACACAGTCATCTAGGAGAAGAATTTATTTATGTTCTTGAGGGGACCCTTGAATTCCAGGTAGGTAGCCGGGTATATACCTTGCATACTGGGGACAGCATATTTTTTAATTCAATTGTTGAGCATCGAATTGTAGGAATTCCCACAGACCACGTGAAGTACTTAGATATTTTCAACTAGTCTTTAATCAGTTGAGTCTATTTTAAAATTACGAATTAAGATACCCTTTTAAAAAGGAACCATATCTTTATAAAGAATCTAGGTATCTAAACTCTATCATTATAGGAAGACCTCGAAGAAGAGTATCTGATCTAGCGGTTACGAAGTGATTCGGTGTTGAGGCGAATCTGTGGGTTTGTGAGAGTTCTCAGTGCAATGAGTTTTTTCCAGAAGATTACCATGTTGAGTCGGGAAGCAGTGCTGGACCGGATGTTGAAGTAGATGGTGGAGGAAGGGCCCAGAGAATACATCATAGGACATGTGGTAATGGACTCCAAGAAGATGGAGGCCCGAGAGAAGCTGGTGAACTAGTAGAAGAGGATACGGGTCTTGCTGAAATGAAGGCGAGGAATATCCCAAAAGGGAGCGTCAAAGGCAGATAAGAGGACTCGACGGTTAGCTCGGCAGTTAGTGCAGAA
>CAKZQO010000273.1 GCA_937140905.1 uncultured Spirochaeta sp. | reverse complement strand
TACTATCCTGTTCTACTAATTCATTCTTCAACAATGCTATTAGCGCCGCTCCTAAGGGGTATGTTTAGGCAATCTCTTGTATTGTTCTCTCTCCCTGGAGTGCTTTCAGAGCTACTTTGGCTTTGAAAGTTTTGTCGTACCGCTTCCTCATAGGGATTACTGTATACCTTCCTAATGATGATAGAATAGGAAGAGGGCAATTCATACACGTCATCCCTCTCTGTATCCGAAAATTGGGGCTCAGCATATTTATCATTTTCAGAGCTTAAAAACTTTATCATCCTCTATATGAACCTGTTTCACTGCATTACGAAGGTCTACTACTAATTGCGCAGTATTTACAATATGATCCACATCAAAACATGAATGATTCGTAGTGAACACCACACAATCCACTTTTTTTAGAAGTTGATCATTTAACTCTACACTTTTCCATTCTCTACCATAATCATCTATTACTTCTGGTATATAGGGATCATAATACAACACCTTTGCGCCTTTTTTTTCTACTTCATGCATTACTTGTAATGCAGGACTCTCCCTTGCATCGTCAATATCAGGTTTATAAGCTATACCTAAAAATAGAATGGTCGAACCTCTTAAAGGCTTAGAGTAACGATTTAATGCGTAGGATATTTTATTCATCATACGGTAAGGCTGTAAATTATTTATACGACCTGCGGCTTCAATCATGCTAAGATCGAAATTAAATCCTTTTGCGATATACTCCAAATAAAAAGGGTCGAGGGGGATACAATGTCCCCCTATGCCTGGCCCTGGGTAAAAAGCTTGAAATCCAAACGGTTTAGTTTTCGCTGCTTCTATCACTTCCCAAATATTTATGTCCATTTTCCCTGAAAGAAGAGCGAGTTCATTGATGAGGGAAATATTCACTAATCGATACGTGTTCTCCAAGATCTTAACCATTTCAGCCGCCCGAGGAGAACTAACGAAATGTAATGATTGGACTATTTTCCCATATAAAGATCGGGCAATTTCCTCCGCCTCTTTGCCTAAAGGACCTACTACTTTGGGCGTGTTTTCCGTATTGTATTGCTTATTACCAGGATCTACTCTTTCCGGACTAAAACAAAGGAAAAAATCAAACCCTTCTTTGTATCCTGATTCTTTTTCAAGAATGGGTTTTAAAAATGTTTCCGTTGTGGTAGGATACGTAGTGCTCTCTAAACTGATAAAAACCCCTTGTTTCATTGTTTTCCCAATATCAATGGCGGCTTGCTCGATATAACGCATATCAGGTTTTTTAAATTTGTCTAAAGGGGTAGGGACACATATAAAAAAGGCGTCACACGAACCCAACGCTTTTCTATCTGAAGTAGCGGACAAATTACCTTTTTGTACGACGCCACGAAAGGCTTCCGGATCAATATCCCTAATATAACAATCCCCATCGTTAACTTTGGCTACTTTATTTTGATCTACATCAAAACCAAGAACCTTGATTCCTTTCTTAGCAAAAGCTACCGCAAGGGGAAGACCCACATATCCTAATCCTAATACGCAAATTTTCACATCATTCTTTTCGATTTTTTTTAATAATTCATGTTTCAAGCTATTATTAGAATTCATAGCGCTCTCCACACTCCGGACATTCATTCGATTTATTGAGCTTAACTCCACAACGACAAACCCAACCCTGTTGTTTGGCTGGAACCCCGTATACTAACGCGTATGGCAGTACATCACGCGTAACAACGCTTCCAGCCCCTATGAAACAATACTCCCCTAAAGTAACTCCACATACAATGGTTGCATTTGCTCCAATGGAAGCTCCTTTTTTCACCAGGGTTTTCTTGTATTCATGTTTGCGTTCTATAAACGCACGCGGATTAATGACGTTGGTAAATACCATAGAAGGACCACAGAATACATCATCCTCCAGCTCCACGTTGTCATAAATGGAGACATTATTCTGTATCTTAACTCTGTCCCCTATTTTCGCATGGCAACCCACATTTACGTTTTGTCCCAACACGCACTCTTTGCCAATTTTAGCCCCTGACATTATATGGCAGAAATGCCATATACGGGTACCAGAGCCAATTTGCGAGCCTTCATCCACATAGGAAGATTCATGTTTAAAGTATTTTCCTCCGTCGAAAGATTCACACTCTATCAACTGTGTAGTCATCGGAAAAACTCCTCTATACAATCACAAACATAATCCACTTCATCATCCGTTAATTCTGGGAACAGGGGAAGCGCTAAAATCTGTTCACTTACACCCTCTGCCCTTGGAAAATCACCTTCTTTATACCCTAGATAGGAAAAACAAGGCTGAAGATGCAAGGGTAATGGATAATAGACGGTAGTACCAACCTCTCGCTCCTTTAAAAATTGAATCAACGCGTCTCTTTTTTTCTCAATAACTAGGATATTAAAAACATAGTATACCGGATGTACATTGTCAGGAATAATAGGAATGCGTACCTCTGGTATAACGGATAGACGCTTCATGTAATGTTCTGCGTGTTTCGCGCGTTTTTCTATAGCTTCCTGTATATGGTTTAACTTTACTCTCAAAACCGCGGCCTGTACGGTGTCTAACCGTGAATTATATCCTAAGTACTCATGATAGTATTTTTTTTTCGCTCCATGAACTCGATACCATCTTGCCTTTTGCGCAAGATCGGGATTTGACGTTACGATTAAGCCTCCGTCGCCATAACCCCCTAACGTTTTAGTGGGAAAAAACGAATAGATGCCAATATCGCCAATTGTTCCTGCTTTTTTCCAACTATCACCTATCTTACACTCCATGCCCCATGCCTCTGCCGCATCCTCTAAAATAGCTAAATCATACGCTTTTGCCATTTTCAAGAGAGGCTCCATAGGTACGGGTTGATTGAAAAGATGCACGGGTAGAATACCTTTCGTTTTTTTAGTGATCTTCCGCTCAGCGGCGTTTAGATCCATCTGAAGCGTTTCTTCGTTAATGTCAACGAAAACAGGCCGACCTCCCAATCGGGCGATACAGGAAGCAGAGGCAAAAAAGGTAAACGTAGGTGTCAAAACTTCAGCTCCATCCCTGAAGTCTAGCAAGTCAGAAGCTATGACGAGAGCGTCCGTTCCAGAAGCTACACCGACTGCGTAAGGTGCTTCTAAATATTTAATGGCTTCCTGTTCAAACAGACCTACCTCTTCTCCAAGAATAAAATCTCCGCGCAATAATACCTGTTGGATAGCATGATCGAGTTCTTTTTGATAGTTTAGATACTCTCGAACCGGTGTAAAAAAGGGAACCTTCATGTGTACACCTCCCTCCACGCACGGATAATAATTTCGGCAGTGTCTCCTTTTCCATATAATTCCACATCCATTCCATGCTGTGGCATTTGATGAAGAGCTTGTAAAATACGGTCCGGATCAGTGCCCGCCAGTACGTTCCATCCCGTGTCTACAAGTTCACCCCATTCGGTTGTATCCCGTAAGGTGATACATGGTTTACGATAAAAGTATGCTTCCTTTTGGACACCCCCCGAGTCCGTCACGATGAAGGAACACTTGTTTTCCAATGCTAACATCTCTAAATATCCTACAGGGCCTAAAAGATGAACATGAGATTCTACAGGTATTCCAAATTTCTTCAACGCTTTTAGCGTGCGGGGATGAATAGGAAAAATAGCAGGAATTTTTTTAAAAGAATTAAGGGCTATAAAAATCCTCTCCAAGTTTTCCCGTTTATCCGTATTCTCCGCTCGGTGTACGGTTACTAAAAAAAAATCTTTCAATTCAGTAGCCAAATTAGGAAGGTAGCTTGCACAAAGGTTGCGGTAATATAAAGAGGCTTGGTACATGATGTCTCCGCATAATACTATAGCCTTATTATCCGCAGACGGTTTTTTTGGTATTTGATAGGGAATGCCTTCTCGTTCAAGGTTTCGTACTGATTGTTCGGTAGGACAAAACAGCCACGTTGACAGATGATCCGTTAATCTCCGATTCTGTTCTTCAGGCATGGCCATCCAAAATGACCTTAGCCCTGCTTCAACGTGTGCAATGGGAATCTGGAGTTTCGACGCAACTAAGGCTCCGGTTAAAGTAGAATTAGTATCTCCATACACTAATAAAAGATCTGGCTTTTCCTTGAGTACAATTTCTTCTAACCGTATCATCATGGTTCCTATCATATACCCGTGTGTTCCAGACCCCACACCTAAATAATAATCAGGTTCAGGTATGTTTAATTCCCTAAAAAAAACCGATGACATAAAGTCATCATAGTGTTGTCCAGTATGAACCAATACTTCATTGATCCACGTAGCATTTGATGGTTCTCGTATCAAACGGCTAAGAACGGCCGCTTTTATGAACTGAGGTCGAGCGCCTACAACGGTTACTATTTTCATGTCAATAACTAAGCTGTTCCATCAATCTAATGCCAGAGAGAACATCACTTGGGGACGGGAATTTTTCCCATTTTTCCTCCACGATATATTGATACATCGTATCATGTCCTTTGCCATACACGTGATCTATCGTGAAATCCATGCTTGGTTTTTCCATATCTTCCACATCCCAGAAATCTATTTTATTTAAGTTAGTTCCCGTTAAGCGGATAGTACCCCGTTCCGCAATTAAAGTAAACTCTGTCAAATAATTCTTACGGTAGGTACTTACCGTCGCATTTATGGTCCCAATCGTCCCATTTTTAAACTTACACACTGCAGAGACAGTGTCGTAGACATCAAGTTTCCGCAGAGAGCCACCCAGCCCTTTCCCCTCCTCCAATTGCCCAAAGAAAAAGTGCACCATATCGACGTAGTGACTTGCTTGAGTATAAAGAACTCCTCCATCTAACTCTAATGTACCATGCCAATCGATTTTAAAATACGAATCATCTCGGTTCCAAAATATATTACACACAAATTGGTAAATCTTTCCCAATTTATCCGAATCAATAAGTTGTTTCATGAAAGCCACCAACGGATTATAACGATTCTGATATATGGGGAGTAAAATTTTTCCAGCCTTTTGGACGCGACTATAAAGTTCATACGCTTCCCGTACGGTCAAAGATATAGGTTTTTCTACAAGTATGTATGGGACATTTGTTTGTTCAGCAATTTCAGCCGCGTGACGAGGATGAAGACCTGATGGAGTCAACACTGCGGCAATATCCACATTCCTTAATTCTCGGTAATCTGTAGTCCACGGCACATTGAGGGATTCGCCAGTAGCTCGGGCACGATCTTCTAGAATGTCACAAACCATAGCGATCTGAAGTCCCTTAGTAGCACTAATAGCCTCTATATGCCGTTTTGAAATTCGTCCACAACCAACTAACGCAACTTTTTTTGCATACATAATACGCCTCTTTTATCGAGAGCTTGGTAACCCGATGGTTTCTATACGCTTTATACGTCGGGCGTTCTCATATTTTCATACTCATGCCCCAGTGCGTATTTTTTAAATAAAGACTTTTTCTCTTTACTTACCTTCTATGCCTCCACGCCCCCCGTATCTTTTCCATTGCCGCAGGATCCCGCTTCAGCTTATGCACGTACTCCACGATAAAAGCGAGGAACACAGCGATAAAGAAAGCGGCTACCACGGCCATGATGAGCGTGATGGAGCGGCGCTGCTGTTCAAGGAACACCTCAGGTTCTGACACCGGCACGAGTATAGGCATCGTACCGGTCCTATAAATGCGGCTGGATACAATAAGAGCTTTGGTTGCATCCGAAAGGACCATCGATGTAGAGACATCCTTCCATAATGCTTCCATGGCTTCGTAGATCACACTTGATCTATTAGATATTTCCGTTCGGAGGCGGACATCGACTCGTTGGAGCATGTCGGATAGGAAGGCCCTGGCAGCCTCCTTGTCCCGAGATTTTACCTCAAAGCGGATTCCTTCCTTTACTACCATGACTTTGTAATCCTTTCCGATAAAGGTTTTCGCCACGTAGGTTCGGAACCGGATATTTGTCGGATCTAAGGGTAAGTTATCGGTTTTCAACTTGTTCTTCACTACCGCGTCGATCACGGTGTTAAACTCGGTACCGTACGCGACGGTAAGGCCGGGGATGTCCATGCCCACCTGGTCTCGTAAAGCCGGGGGGATCTGCACCGAAGCCACTACCGCCTGAAGGGTGTAAGTCTGAAATGAAAGCACCCCTAGTGCCGGTAACAGGAATAGCACGATACCCGCCACAAGGGCCGTCAATAGGGGCAGTCCCACCACGAGGCGACGCTGCTTGATTAGCACCACGAATAGGTCCACGAGGTCGATCTCATCCTCATCGTTCTGGGGTGGGTAGGGGCCCACGCTCATGGGCCCCGCGTATGGGGGATAGAGGGGCACTTGGGGTGTAGCGGACGCGTTAGGCGCGGGACGCGCGGTCGTTGGGTTGGGTGTAGACATAGGTGTGCCTTGATCGCCCGGGGCGGAGTTGGATTCGAAAGAAAATGGTTCTTTTTGTCTCATGGTTACCTCTTATATCTCATTAAATACCATATTTTTTCGCGAACTCTCGCGACCTTTGAAATATCCCAATCAGTTCTTCGCTTTTCTCGTAAACCGCGTTTAACGCGTTCACCACATCCGTTGGGTCGTCCGCGTATTCATGGCTAATCTCATTCCGCATCTCCCTAAGAGCCCCCCAATCCTTCGCGTTTAGGATACGGAATTCTTCCATGCGGTTGAGAATATCCAAGAAGGTTTTCCCTTTAATCTCTTCTTTTCCCAACAGTAGGAGAGCTGGAAAAATTTTTTCCCCTAGGGTGTCTTGAAGCTTAGAAAAGCGATACACTAACTGGTCCACAAACCCCGCTTGCTCTTCGTTAAGGGTTTTGAACCTATCCACACTTAACGGCATTAGAGGTGCTAGATTACGCTTAGCGGCCCGGATTCGTTCTTCGTGCTTGGCGCATTCGGCAAAGCGTTGCTGCAGGGTAAAGCGGGCGGTTCGTTCATTCATAGTTTGATTCCCGTTTTCCGGGCTTCCTGCTCGATAGGCCGGTTGGAATCCTGCGCTAACACCACGTCGATCTTTTGGTCGCCGATCCGCATTTTTAAAAGAGTTAGAAAGCGGATTTTTTTCTCGAACCGTTGGGAAGGTGATTCCGCGGGATCCGTCTCAATGAATAGGTCGATATCCCCGCCTAGAGCCGTGTCGTCCACGCGGCTTCCGAACAGGTACACCTCGTCCGTGCCGAACACCTCGAGACAAGTCTGTTTGATCAGGGCTCGTTCGCGTTCGGATATGCGCATACCTATTTATTACCCTCTGCTCTGCTCAGGGCAATAGGGTTTTCACCTTCTCCACCACGAATTGAGCTGCCTCCAGGGCTTGCCGCGCGTCCTTTTCCGAGTACTCCTCGGTAGGGATAAAATCAATATCCCCGTAAAAGGCGAGTTCCCGCTCCTTCCGCAATCTCTTAGAAATCTCCACCATCTTTTGGACTTCTCAGTCTGTTAAGTCTCGTCATGATAGCGGGGAGGCTCCACACCCACGAACCGAAGGGCCGCTTTTAAACACAGCTCCACGATCTCCTGGGCTTCCAGCACCGCGTCCGAATAGTCCTCCTCTTCCAGATATCGGCGAAGGATCTTCAGCCGCTTTTGCGCTTCGAAGAAGTAACTCTCCGCCAGGTTCCCGTTGTTCATAACTCGATTACGTCTCCAGGTTTGTAGTCTGGCTTCAGGTCCCAGTACCAAGCGCTACCCCTTCGGATCCGCCTTGCCCCAAGGATTTCGAGCCGCTGCTTCAGTTCCCTGAGACGGGAGGCGAAGAAACTGTCCCGGTCGTACAGGATCCGCGCGTCCTCCACCATATCGAGAAAAATGGGGCTTCCGGCGAGAGCTTCCTCTTTAGTTTTGAATAGGGGAGATAGGTACGTTTCAATTCCCTGTTTCCGCATTTCCAATAGGAAGGACTCCAGGGCTTGTTCTACCTGTTCAAACTCCCGTACCCGAGCCATGCGGCCCCGGGGCAGGTTTTGAGCCACGATCAGGAGATCCACGTCTGAATCTTCCCGCATGGTGCCCCGTCCGACAGAACCATACACAACTAAGGACACGAGCCGATCTCCATAGAACCGAAGCACTTCCGTCCGCAACCGGTCCAAAAGGGCCTGGAACGAGGAGTGTAGGGTTTTGACTTCTATATTGCTCATGATATTTGATCTCTGTAGGTTATGAACTCGTCAATGTGGGAACAAAAGTTTCCGCACTTCGGACACAATCTCCTCGGCAAGGGCTGCCGCCTCTTTTGCCGCTTCATGGGTGTACACCTTTTTCTCGTAGTACCCACTCGTCGGCTAACGCGTTTTTAAGGAAGGGGGTTTCTTTCATCCATTCGAACTCTTCCGGGGTATAACAGAGTAGATCATAGTCCACTGTCAAGCCCAATGCCGCGCGCAATTCCTGGATTCGTTCCAGATATGGTTTGTCACTTTCCATCACGATCAGGATATCGAGATCCGTGCGTAAATCCGAACGACCACGGGCGTAAGAACCAAAGAGACTGATCCTCCGTAGCCCAGAACCTAAATCCACGGTACGTAGCCTGTCTACCGCTTCCTAGAGTCGCTTTTGGTAACGGGCGCGTAGGGTTAGCAGATCGGTTGATTCTCGCATACGATGGCTATTCGATCACGCCCCAGAGATCCAGGTATTGGGTTGCCAAAGCCAAGGCCCGCTCCGCGTCAGCGCGGTTGTACTCATTGATGGGAATAAAATCTTTGTCCCCATAAAAGGCGATTTCCCGCTGGGTACGGAGCCATTTCGTATCTTTTCTAAGTTCCTTCAATAAGGTTCGTGCGTTGGAGGGCAATTTCTCCTGATGCTCGATCAAGATATCGATCACATCGTGCCACTTGGGTGGATCTATCCCATATTGGATCAGAATAGCCTTTTGAACCAGTTCCACAATTTCCTGGGCTTCTCGTACTACGTCCGCAAAATCCTCCAAGTTGAAATATTCCTTCAAAATGTTTAAACGAATCTTGGCTCGTTTGATATAATCCACCGCCAGGGCCTTATTCGTCACCGATCACCTCGTAATGTGGAATGGGGCTTTCTCTAAACCGAAGATGTTTCTGTTCAAACCTCCTTAGCTTGCGCAGGAATTTCACGAAAAAGCCTTTCGGATCGTGGAGCACGCGGAATATTCCACCCCAGAGCCAGCGGCACTCTACGGATAACGTATCAACGCTTTTGATGATGGGGGACACCCGGATGGGAAGGGGGAACGTGACGTACTCTTCCACCTGTTCGATGAACTCGATGTAAGTCTCATAGTTGGACCCCACCTTTTGTAGCACAACCAAAAGGTCTATGTCCGATTCAGGGGTGAACCGCTCGCTTGCCACGGAACCAAACACCACGAGGGACACAAGCCGGTCTCCGTAATATGCGATGGCACGTTCTTTAAGGAGTTTTACCAAGTTGTAATATCTGCGCCTAAAGCTTTCCATGTTTATTAAATAAGCCCCTCACGGCCTCCAGGATGGCGGATGCCAACCGTATCCCTTCCTCGGCATCGCTCTTAAGGTACGCTTCGGTTTTACTCATGTGGGCCCTACCAATAGAATACCTTCTTTCAATATCTGTTGAAAGAACCTTCGATCCTTGACTTTTTCCCACTCCTCCGGGGTATAGGAGAGTAGATCAATGGCGCAGGGGAACATATCCCACAACTCAGGGAAATCCTGGTAGCGACGGAAAAAGTCCCGGGAGGTTCGGTGTACCACCAGTAGATCGATATCACTCCGCCGATCCTGCGATCCCCGGGCGTGGGAACCGAAGAGTATGGCCAGTTGAACGGTTGATTTTTCCTGAAAGTAGCGTCTCAGGGTTTCCACAAGATTTTGCTTCTATTCATACATGTCACACGGGGTGCTCCCGGTACTAGTACCCCACGCTGAGGCCGAGTTTGAAGCCGAGGGACAGTTTCCGGTACCGGGGATCGATGTCGCTGAACTCGGAGGCTATTATAGAGCTCGAGGTTCCCCAGTAGATGGGAAGGGCGAAGGTGAGGGAACCATTGGGAAAGGGATTATTTACCCGCAGACCCGGCACCACGTACCCAGAGTTGTCCTTCCACGCGTGGTTCCATCGAATCCCGAAATCCAGGTTGGGCAGGGGAAACCGCTTCCACAGGAAGTTAAGGGAGGTTTGGTGATCGGCCCGGGAAAACCAGGTGGGAAAATCGGCGCCCACTCCGGAACTTGAGCCTGCCGATCCGGTCCCTATCGCGCCAAACGGCCCCTCTTCGAACTGATCCCCAATCAAGGGCAAGTCCGTAATGGGCGTCTTGGACAAGGTAGCTCGGATGCGATGTTCCCCATAGAGTTGGATCTTTGGATCCCCCCACTCCTTAAAAAAGCCGGACAGGGCCACGTACTCCCGACGGGTAGTAAGCAGGCTCTCGTGAAACAGGTCCACGCTCCATAGGGTCGTTTTGGCGCCCAGAACGCCCCGGGGAGCGAAGCCTTCATCCCGCCTCTTCTGGGAAGGAAGGAGGGCTTCGAAAAGGAACTCTACCCCACCCACCGGAAGGGTGAGCTGGGCCGCGTAGGAAAGGTCGGAAGCTCCGGGAGTGGTCGTGTACCGCCAGCCGGGCTGATCCATCACCACCGCGGTAAAAGCGGCGGTTCCCACCGGCACGGTGAGCTTGAAGGCGTATCCACCTTCGGCATTGATCGTTAGGTTCGTGTCATCATAAATCCGGCCGTTTCCCCACGTGATGGCCTGTTTTCCTACCCGGATAAAGTACCGCTCCCACAGTACATAAGTAAGGAACAGTTCGGTTACCGAAAGTCCGAACCCCGGGTAACTGGTTTCGATGGATCCCTGCACACTGGTGTATTTGTCCATCCGGGATCGGAACGTGAGAGTATTGGTAAACTCCGCGTATCCGGAAAAATCGAGATTCCGGTACAGGGCTTTTAGGGTATCCCGGGCAGGCTGGTTAAAGGGGGGAAGCTCGGTAAAACCAGCCAACCCTCCAATGGCGGTTGAAATACTCCCCGACACACTGAGGGGCTCCCGAGTGAACTCGGCCAAAAGATCCGGTGCAGGAGCTTCCTTCACCTTCTTTTCCGTGGGCGCGGCTGAGGGAGGCTCCTCTGTTTCGGCAGAACTCGATCCGTCCCGCGGCGGACCTTTGGTTGTAGATCCGGTGCCGCTTTCAGAGGTAGGGGCGCTTCCCGAACTTCTTCCATCCACAGAAGGACTCGCTCCAGCTGAACTGCCTCCCGCGGGCGCGTCGATCGTTCCCGCCTCGGGGGTATCGAACAAGGAATCAATATCGTCGGTGGATTGGGCATAGCCGCGAGTGGGTACCCACACGCACCAAAGTAGGAAGGCGAGAAGCAAAAAAAAGGGGCGCCATCCCTCTACGCGTCCCCCTACGTTCATCCCACGCCCGAATGGTTCTCGCACCCTAGGTTACTTCCTTACAAAGCGTATTAGCGCCATTCCGGAGAATGTCCCGAACCATTTGGTCCACCATTTCACGGGTTATCGGGAAAGGACGGATGTATTTTAATCTTTCCAACCAAGATAGGGGGAAGGACTTTAACCGCTCAACGAAAAACGCTCGATCCACGATCGCTTTCCGGTTCGCGATGTCAAGGATGTGTCCCCATTCGAACGACTCGTGAGCGGCAATAGCGAAAAGATCGAACACATCCTTTTCCTCATCCCGATCCATGAGAGCCGCCACTTTGTTGGCGAGTATATTCAACACATTGTCCACTTTGTTCCCATTGATCAGGACGCTTTTTCCGAATCGAAACACCGAATCGTGGACAAAATCAACCTGCAGAATCCCCCGAAACAGGATTCGATGAAAATTTTTGCTCTGCACTAAATGAGAATATTCATACCCGCGAGATCTGCAGTACTCAAGGATTTCCCGAACATATTCCGAAAACAAGAGATCCTGGGTTACAAAGAAATCTAAATCATCCGAATATCGAAGGTGGTAATAAAACCGGTGAAGCGCGGTTCCTCCGGTAAGATAAAAGGGAGTCTCAACCGTTCGTACGATTTCCAGGATCTGATCCTGAAGTTCGTAGACATACTTGTAGTCTACAGTTTCTTCCATGCTAGTCTCGGTATGGGGTTCCGTTCTCCCAAAAGGCAGTTCCGTACCAGAAGAAGACGTTCCCGAAGCTGGGTGGTTGGGCCCCTTTCTCCGCTTCGGCTCCACTGTTCCGTAAGGGAATCGAGGATGTTTCTAAGCTCTTCTTCAGAAAACAGGTTGGTCAATACTAAAACAGGATCCGGATGATAGCGCAGGAGGCGATCCACCAATTTTCGCTTCTCCCGCAGGTCACCCTCTTCAACAATTCTTTCCAGATCCGTTGCCGTGAGCCGGGAATCCCCGTAGCAAAAGCGCAGGATCTGCGGGAGTAGTTCCTGTTTGGTCATTTTACGCTCCTGTTCCCCGACGCGCTATCCGCCGGCCGATCGCGCGAGACAGGTACCCCCCTGCATAGGGGGCGTAGGATGGAAAGCCTTCGGCAAGGGAGGAAGAACTTCCTTCCTTTCGTAAGAGGAAGTCCAACAGATTCTGATGCCGGATTCCATCTTGGTCCTCTGGGTAGATCCGGTCCATGGATAGAACGATCTTTTCGTAGTTGTCGGGAATCTTGCGGAGCGCCCCATACTCTCGCTCCACCACCTGCGGAGAACCCAATAGGTAGGTAACCTGGACATACAATCGGGTTCCCGTTCGTTCCGCCACGAAATCTACCTCCTGTTGGTCAATCTGGCCGACAGATACCTGATATCCTCTGGATTGTAGTTCTTTATACACCACATTCTCCAGTAGGCCATTGATATCCCGATCCCTGTACCCGATAAGACCGTGACGGATACCGATATCGTTCAGGAAGCATTTATCCCTGTATTCCAGGTGCCGTTTGCCTTCGATGCGGAACCGCTTTACTCTATCGATGAGAAAGCTTGCCTCCAGATACTGAAGGTAGTTCACCACCGTGTCCACGGGAACCTTGATCTGCTGGCTTTTAAAAGTATCGGAGATCCCTTTGGCGCTGGTAATGTTTCCAATATTGTCGAACAGAAAGCGAACAATCTTTTCCAGTACGGACACTTCTCGTAGGTTATGCCGAGCTACAATGTCCTTGTAGAAAACCGTGTAAAGCAGGGAATTGAGGTATCCGAACACCACCTCGTCTTCCCACCGGAGGTGATGAATGCCAGGCAAACTGCCGTACCGTAAGAAAGACTGGAACTCCCGTTCCACGGATTCATAGGTTTTTCGAAAGGATAGAAACTCCGAAAACGTGAGGGGATAGACAGGGATTTCCACGTACCTTCCGCTTAGGTAAGTAGCTAATTCGGAGGAAAATAGGTACGCGTTGGAACCGGTGAGGATCAGATCCGCATACCCTTCGGATAGGAAGGAAACGATACCCTTCTCCCATCCTTTTATTTCTTGTACCTCGTCTATTAACAGGTATTTGGGTCCCACAGATTGGGGAAATGCAGCTTTTACATATCGATTCAGGTCCGCGTAGGTCTGGATAGAATCAAATTCCAAGGATTCTTTGTTGATGTAGAGAATGTTCTGCTGCGGCACCCCTTTCGAAATCAGTTTCTGCTTCAATAGCTTTAAAAGTACGCTCTTGCCTACCCTCCGCATCCCGACAAGTATCTTTACGATGGGCTGATCAAGGAACTTACCGATCCGATCCAGGTATTGTTCTCGAGATATCAATTCTTCCACAAACTTCGATTGTATCCGAAGATGTATGGAAAAACAAGATAATCTTCAGTTATAGCCGAAGATTATACCCGTGATCGGCCCCTTCTTATTTGCCCAGTCGCTCCAGGTATCCCTTGGTGTACAGGGTGTCGGGTTGGGGCGCCAACGAAGGCCGGGAGATGGTAATCCGGGTGGTTTCACTCTGGAACTTACCGTCAATCGTTCGGCCTCGTAAATGATCGACGATATGAATCGTGACCGGAACGAACCGATTGGCGAACCTCTGGTACGTGGGAATGGCCGTGGTGCGGAGGAGTTGGTTGGAAAGACTATAGTCTTCCTTCTTTCGAACCAGAAGGTCCGTGTTGTCCACCCAAAGGATCGTGCGGGGGAAGGTCACTTCGTCGCTAGTGGCTTGCATGTCCAGCACGGTGCAATCGAACTTGCCGAGCTTCTCCTGCCTGCTGGAGGTTATCCGGTAGTCGATGGCGAAGCTACTCCGGGTGAAGTCGGAGTTCCGGGCGTTGGAGTTCTGGAACCGATCCTTGGCGCTAGTGAAGGTGAACCGGCGATCCGCCGGATCGTAGAACCAGAGGTTATTCCCGATCTTCAAGTAGCCCTTTCCCTTGTCTTGGGGCGGAGAGAGGATCAGGATCAGGTACTTCTCCTCCGCGTCCCGGCGGAAGATCACGAAGTTCGTGGTGGTGATCCCTTCCCCCGGTTTGGTCTGCACCATCAGGTACTCGGCGGAAAAATCTCCCTCGGGAAAGGACACGAGGGAGTCGATCCGTTTGAGGAGTTCCACGCCACTCAGTTGTGGCGCTGGCGCCGCGGGATTAGCGGATGATTGGCCTGGCGCTCCAGGAGTAGTGAGGGATGGGCCCGGCGCTCCGCTCAAGGTCCCCGTCAAGAGGATCAGCGCGATCCCGATCAGGAGGTACCACGCATTCCGCTTCAATGTTTGCCTCCCTGTGTATCCCGCCGAATCATCTCTGGTCCTCTCGCATCGCTTCCACCGGCGGTATGGAGGCGGCCTGGGCGGTGGGCTTTACCAGGGCGATTAACACAGCCACGAGGCAAATGCCCAGAGAAAGGGAAAAGGCCCGGAAAGAAGGGGAGGCTTGTAATCTCTTTCCCCGTAAAAAGATATCGAACCCCGCGAGAATCGTGAAATCCACCGCAGAAAGGCCTAAGAGAAACAGGATCGCCAACCCGGATCCGACTAAGACCGCTCCGAGGGTAAGGAACAATCCTTCGAGAAGGAAAAACTCAACAACCGAAGTTCGTTTCATGCCCAGGGCTCGAAGGGTCCCGATCTCCTTTCTCCGTTCGAACACGGTGAGTCGATAACTGTTGGTGACCCCAAAGAACACCACGGCCGCCAGAATCCCCATCAACACATACGCGATGAATCGAACCGCGTCCAAAAGGTCATTCACCCGTTCCAGATTGGCCTCCAGGGGGGTAATCGCGTACTTTGTGCCCGTCCACTCTGTGGAGTCCCGGTAGGCCCAGAGTCCCTGCAGGCTCGGGAAGAGGGGAAGCATGGGAAAACGGGCTTCCAAGGCTTTCTGTAAACTCTGCGCTACTTGTTCGCCGGGGTGGACGTGGGGAAAGAACACGGCGATGTCAGTGCATTGCCCCTCGGGGAACCGAACGAGGGCCCTTAGGGCTTCGATATCCATGTAGGCCGTGTAGTACCCAAAGAGGGAAGAATCCCGAAAGATCCCCTCGACTACCACGGTCGCGGTATTGATCTGCCCGCTCATGGTAGGGATATAAAGGAGAAGATCGTCTCCCACCCGAGCCTTGAGAAGGCGAGCCGCGGGCTCGGACACGAGGATGCCCGGCCACTTCCGGTTCCGGTTCTGGAGGGGCTTGTAGCTTCCCTCCACAAAGGTAACCTGTTCGAAGATGGGGGATTCTTCCCGAAAATCCACCCCATTCACGATCCGCTGCCGAATGGAATCCCCCGCGAAGAATAGGGTGGTGGAGGTGTTCCGGTAGTTGATCCGAGGGGATACCACTGTCCCCGCCGGAAGGGAC
>CAKZQO010000272.1 GCA_937140905.1 uncultured Spirochaeta sp. | reverse complement strand
AACTAGATGTGATCTGCGTGTGGGTTACCTTCCTGGATGAACTAGCCTCCACAAGTGAGAAAACGGTCAGTATGGTGGCGCAGGTAGATCCTACCGATCCTACCATCCGTACCTTTCAGGTAGTGCGTAAACCAGCCGATGGCCTTTCCTACGCCCTTTCCCTGGCCCACAAATATCGCCTCACGTATGAACAGATACGGGAGCGTCTTTCATGATGAAAGTCTTTTTTCTATACCCTGATCGGGATTTCGATTCCTCCCAAGAACTTCCCCCCTTCTGGGAAACCCTCACGCAAGATCTGGGACTGGAAACCCTGTTCTCTACCATGGCCAGGGGAGACAAGTTCGTATACCAGGTAGTTCAGAAGGTGATCCTTACCAGTCTGGAAGATTCCTCCGATATTCTCTATCGACAGGAAATCCTAAAGGACTGCTTAAACCATCCCGAGCTGATCCAAGAGCTTTATAGGATTCCTTTAGAGTTTCTGGATAGAAAACGAAAACAATGGCTGTGGTTTTCTCCCCGCCATTCCAGCCCTAGTTTGATCTTAAGCGGGGCCCGGCAATTGCTGGAAAGCTCTCTAGATCTACTCCGCACTCTTCGAAGGATAGCGGAAGAAAAAGCCGAAAACTTCTTATCCCAAGGTTTCCAGCGCTTCTTTTCCATGATCCGACAAGAACTCGACGACGAGTACCTTGCCTTGGTGGAAACCCACGTGAAGAATCTCCGGTTCCCTGGCGGGGTACTGTTGAGCGCGCAACTAGGGAAAGGGAATGAAGGGACTGGATATCTTCTTCGAAAACCCAACCCGCAAAGAGGGAACTGGATTTCCCGTATCTTCTCGGAGAAATCTCCGGTCTATTCCTTTTCCCTTCATCCGAGGGATGAAAGTGGAGCGCGAATCCTGAGTGAATTGCGAGACCGGGGGTTAGCTCGGGTAGCGAACAGCGTGGCGCAGGCCGCTGAACACATCGAGAGTTTCTTCCATGTCCTTCGGTGGGAACTGGCCTTCTACATCGGTTGCATCAATCTACAGGAACGTTTACGCCAATTGAACGCTCCCTTCGCGTTTCCGATCCCCTATCCAGCCCCAGAACGGCATCTCAACTTTTCCGGCTTGTACGACCTTTGTCTCGCCCTTTCCATGGGAAAACGACTTGTGGGGAATCAACTAGACGCTGACGATAGGAATCTACTGGTGATCACAGGCCCCAACAAGGGTGGAAAGACGACCTTCTTACGGAGTCTTGGACAAGCCCAGCTCCTCATGCAAGCGGGCATGTTCGTGCCGGCGGAAACCTTTTCGGCCAACCTTTCATCGGGCATTTATACCCATTTTCTTCGGGAAGAAGACAAGTCGATGGAACGGGGGAAGTTCGAAGAAGAACTGCAACGGATGGCCCAGATCGTCGATCGAGTGAAAGCGAATAGTCTCGTGCTGATGAACGAGTCCTTTTCGGCCACCAACGAACGGGAAGGGTCCGAAATCGCGACACAAGTAGTGTCAGCTCTTTTGGCATCTCGGGTCAAGGTCTACTACGTGACTCACCTGTATGAGTTCACCCGTCGCATTCAGGAAGAAGGGATTTCCGTGCCCACCTCTAGCCCAATCAGTCCCCTCTTCTTAGTGGCCGAACGTCTTTCCGACGGCACTCGAACCTATCGGATCTTAGAAGGAAAGCCGCTGGAGACCAGTTACGGGGAGGATTTGTATCAGAAGGTGTTCAGCACATAGATGGTTCCGCATTGCACAAAAAGGGTAAATGTTTTAAAAAATACCCATGTCGATTCGAAAACTAAAAAATTACATCAACGGCAAATGGGTCGATCCGGTAGGGGCGGCTTACATCGATGTGGAGAATCCAAGCACCGGAGAGGTAATTGCCCAGGTTCCCCTCACTTCTAAAGAAGAGACGAATCGGGCGATTGAATTAGCCCATAAAGCATACCTAGAATGGCGAAACGTGCCCGTTGCCCGGCGGGTCCATTATCTGTTCCAACTGCTCCATCTGATGGAGGAGCAGGAGGATAAAATCTCTCGGATCCTGGTGGAAGAGATGGGAAAGTCCCTACCCGACGCGCAGGCGGAGATGAAGCGGGTGTTCGAGAATATCGAGGTGGCTTGCGGAATGCCTGTGCTACAGCAGGGGGACAAGCTGATTGGCGCCTCCTTCGATATCGATGGCGAAGTGATCCGGCTTCCCATGGGCGTCTTCACCATGATCGCGCCCTTCAACTTCCCCGCCATGGTACCCTTTTGGTTCCTACCCTACGCCATTGCCACGGGGAACAGCTTCGTTGTGAAAGCTTCCAAGCAAGTTCCTTGCACCATGAACTACATCACAGAACTGATCGACCAGGTAGGGCTGCCTCCAGGGGTATTTACCCTGATCAATGGGGACAAGACCGTGGCCGACGCCTTCATGGAGCACCCCCTAGTACAGGGCGTTTCCCTCGTGGGCTCGACCAGAACCTGCATCGAGGTAGCGAAAAAGTGTGCCGCTGCGGGCAAGCGGTACCAGGCCATGGGAAGCGCTAAGAACCATCTAGTGGTCATGCCCGACGCAAGAATGAACGAAGTGATCCGGAACATGATTACCTCCTGTTTTGGCTGCGCGGGTCAGCGGTGCATGGCTGCCTCCGCTATCGTGTGTGTGGGAGAAGACACCTACCGCACCGTGTGCCGGGAGTTCACCGAAGCGGCTAAGAAGGTGATCGTCACCAACCCCCTAGATCCTGCCGTTGCCAACGAACCCATGGTGATGGGGCCGGTAATTTCGGCCAAGGCCAAGGAGTTCATCTTAAAGATGATCGACACGGGCGTGAAGGAAGGGGCTACTCTCCTATTGGATGGCCGCGGTCTGGTAGTAAAGGGATACGAGAAGGGGTACTATATCGGACCTACCGTGTTCGCGGACGTGAAACCGGGAATGGAGATCCATACCACCGAGATCTTTGGCCCCGTAGTGGTGATCCTTAAAGCCAACTCCTTGGACGAAGCAATCAAAATTATCAACGATCATCCGTACGGAAACGGCGCTTCCATCTACACCCAGAACGGCTTTTACGCCCGAAAGTTCAAACTCGAGGTGAACTGTGGGATGATCGGGGTGAACGTGGGAATTCCCGCGCCCGTGGCGTACCTGCCCTTCGGAGGGATGAAGCAGTCCCAGTTTGCCGATATCAAAGCGCAGGGCAAAGCGGTGATCAACTTCTTCACCCAGGACAAGATCATCACCGAACGGTACTGGACGGAGAAGGGATAAGGCCATGACAAGCCCATGATTAGGGGACATCTCTTTTATAAGCCCAAGCCTCCCAAGCCCTTACAGGGTGGGTTGGAAAATCTTATCTAAATTGCACCCTTATCCAGAGTGACCTCTAAATCCGCAAACCGCTCGATGAATACAGGGGTACGACAAAGGATAATCCGTTTAATGAGGCCTCCCGTGTAGGTGCGTTCCAACAGATCCAATCCCCGAACGTCCCTTTCTCTCTTACTTCTGAAGCGTTAATAGAAACATGTAGAAGGGGATCACGCCCAAGCTCAGGGCCGTAGTCAACGTGACAAGGGCGCTTGCCCTTCTATCGTCCGCGCCAAACGCCTTACTCGCTATAGCCACCTGGGTCATGACGGGCAAGGACGCGGACACAAGAAAGACCTTTCCCATTAGCTCAGGCACAAGGAATTGAGATAGAACAAGCCACGCAATAGAAGGAGCCACGAGAAATCTACCCACTAGGATCGCTATTGTGTATCGGTCCCACTGTATGCCCTTAAACCCTATGGATGCCATGGTGATCCCGATAATCAGCATGGAGAGGGGCGTTGTCATCTCTGCCGCATATTTGAAGGAAGCGGCAAGAAAGGGAGGAAGCTTCACTTCCATAAGCACCAGAAGAATCGCCAATAGGAAAGAGACTAGCACGGGACTTAGAATCCTGCGAACTGTCTCCATGGAAAGGAATCTTGTGCGTTTCGCCTTTCCCTCCGCATCCCGCCGGATGTAATACACACCTAACGTCCAGAAAAGGGTAGTATTTACCAAGTAATAGAGAGTCACGAAGGGGACAGCTGTTTCGCCGAATAGTGCTAGGTTTACAGGAAGGCCTACGAAGATGGTGTTCGAAAAAGCGAATAATGCTCGAAAGGTTCCTCTTGAGCGATCGGGAATTCGAAGCACCACAGCCAAGAGCGCGGCAACAAGGTAGGATCCCAGAATTACGGATATAGGGACTACTACACCAGATCCAAGTTGCAGGAGAGTTTTCCGGTCGAACGCTCGGGTAAAATTGGAAAACATGAGAGCGGGAAGGGCCAGATTCAACACCAACCGGGAAAGAAACGCGGAATCCCTCTCGTCGAACCATCCTCGCTTGGATAGCCCGTATCCCACCGTTACCATGAATAGAATCGTCAGCACACCCTGAACCGCGTTGTATACTAGTTGCATAGATCACCTCAATAACCGCAACTATAGCAAAGATTGAAAAACTTTTTTATACTGGAACCAATTAGGAGGGGGTCCGATGTTCATTCCGATTGGAGACGACAATCGCGATCGGCGAAGTTACCCCATCATCACGTACTTTCTCATCGCGCTGAACATCCTTGTATTCTTACTTTACCAGGGTTGTGGGACCAATGCTCGTTTCACCTATGCCTACTCCATGGTACCCGCCGAGATCCTGAGTGGAAAAGATATCGTTACCCCTTCTCAGGTGCGGATCGATCCATTCACCGGAATGCGCGTAAGGATTCCCGGTCTTCAACCTACCCCGATTCCCGTGTTCCTCACGATCCTTACCAGTATGTTCATGCACGGAGGAATCGCCCACCTGTTGGGGAATATGCTCTACCTCTATATTTTTGGAGATAACCTGGAAGACCGGATGGGAAAGTTCCGATTCATCCTGTTCTATCTGCTCTGTGGAGTTCTTGCCGCCCTTTCCCACGTGTTCGTTTCCGCAACCTTGGAATCGGGGCTCCTTACCCCCACTCTCGGCGCTTCCGGGGCTATTTCAGGGGTGCTGGGAGGATACCTCATCCTCTTCCCCCATAAACTCGTCCGGGTATTGTTTATCCAGTTCATTCTTGCAGTCCCTGCGGGAGTGGTGTTACTCCTTTGGTTCCTCTTTCAACTGATCAACGGTCTAGGCTACCTAGGGGGGAGCATCGAGGGGGGTGGCGTGGCATACGCGGCCCACATCGGAGGATTCATAGCGGGAGTGGTGCTAGTGAAGATTTTTACACCTGAACGCCGATATTACTATTGGTAATGGAGGGTATGATCATGCAACAAGACACGATCTTCGACAAGATCATTCGGAAAGAAATCCCTGCCGACATCGTGTACGAAGACGACGTAGTGATGGCCATCAAGGATATCAATCCACAAGGACCCATCCATGTACTGGTGCTTCCCAAAAACAAGGTCACTGGTTTCGATCGGATTGAAGAAATGGGCGCCGTAGAGGCTGGGAAATACATTATCGCCATTAGCAAGGTGGCTGAGAAACTGAACCTGAAGGATGGATACCGGATCGTGTTCAACGTGGGAAAGCACGGGCAACAGACAGTGCCTTACATCCACGCTCACATTATCGGAGGCCGACAGATGGGTTGGCCCCCGGGATAAGAGGGAACTCTATACGCTGGCCCGCTCGGAAGGAGTGATCATTCGAAAAGTACCCTTTACTTCATCCGCAGATCTCTCAAAGTTGAAAAATACAATACAAAAAGATATATTTATTAATATATATCAAGTAAATGCGAGGTAATCGTATGAAAAGTAAAAAAGTAATAAAAATCATCTCATGGGCGTGGGCGCTCTTAGTTAGCTTACTGGCTGGAACCCTCCTTTCATCCTGTTTCCTGTTCTCGTCGGGGGGGGATAGCCAATCGGTGGATCCACAAATCGTGTCGGATCTAGAATCGAATTATCTGATTACTCATAAACTGTTACAAGGAGAAAAATCTAAATCTTTAGGCTCAATACCAAGAACTCTTTCTGTAAATCCTTTAACACCCTTTTCAACACCAATGGGAACTAGTTCATCTCTGATCTCAAAAGCTACCGTAAATAGGACTGGAGCAACTACTGGATTTTCAGATGGAGGACCCCTTGCAAACTATCCTGAACCTGGTCAGACAACTAGTTGGAAAGTGACTCTGTATGATGTGGTAAATAGGATTTACAAAGTCACTGTTACCACTACATATCCGACCAACTCCCCCGCAGAGTTTACTATAGAGGAATACTATGTAAAGGATATTTCACCAGGCCCTGGACCGGCAGATGGAATCTGGAATGAACATGATCAGATAGTGGATGGGAATGGCAATCAGAATCAAGCATATAGAATACAGTACTATACCAGATTTCGAGATGGGAGCATCCGGTCGGAAAAAATCTTAATGTCAACGGGACAAAAAGATGGGGTATTAGGTATATGGACACCAGACGGATTTACTCCTGACCCCTCTGACCCCTCAAAATCGTATAGATTCGCTTCGTTTGATATCAATGGAAGCTTAGACTATCCAGCCATTTTTTCACCCACGCCATCCGATACAGCAGAATATTCCAGCATCGTTCTCTATACACACACACGATCGAATACCTTAAGTTACTGGTTCTGGGAAGGAACGCGCATGCAGAACACAGTAGGGATTCGATACTACACAGAGCAAAAAAACGTAAATGGCGCATACATCTATGGTACCACGCTTGTTTTCGAGAAAACCTTGGATACCTTCCTTACGCTGGGAGGTAGTTTAGCGAGCTCATTAGCGGATATCTATGTGGGTGGTTCGAACGACGCTCTAGCCAAGACGGTGATCCGGAACGAAGTTAAGTTCGATAATAATCTAAATGCCTTCTCGAAAACGACTCGTTCTAAAGTAACCGTGTATGATGTCACAGGGAACAAAACCCTCTATGTGCAAAAATTAAACGATTCTGCTGCTTCGGGGAATCTATTTACAGAGGAGGAATTGACTGGCGATATTTACATACGTACCACAATTAGAAACAACGAACCTTATGGGCTTCCGTTAGTTATCGATAATCCCCCCTCAGGTGATTTAGGAACCCTTTACGCTGCTATCACAGATGAAGCGTTGCCAACTACAGATAAAAAAACCAATGGAGTAGCATACGAGTTTAATGGGCAGCAAGGAAAAGTGATTCAGGACACGACAGGAAGCGCCTATGACCTTACCACGGAAGGCACCATCGAAGCGTGGGTAAAATTGTACGATAAGATTCCGTGGGCCGCGATCGTACACAAGGGGGTGAAAGACGACTTTTCCGATGAGGTCTATAGCCTACAGTTCTGGAGCGTAGGGAACGATGTCGCTTTCGTGTTGAATCCTGTTTCAGGGAGCTACCTTCTCGTGCAGGCGGGAAACCCCTACAAGAACCTGCAGCTCAACACCTGGTACTACATAGTGGCTACCTGGAGTAACAAACCCAGTACTAGGTACATTGATCTTTATATAAACGGTCAAAGGGTAGGCCGAACCACAAATACCTTCTATAAAACCGATGGGTCCCCCAACCCTGAAACTAGAGGAGTAAAAGAAAACGACGCTCCCGTGGTAATAGGCGCCCAGTTCGCTACCAGCTCGCCGGTATATAAAGGGTACTTTGGCCTGAAAGGCATCATCGATGGATGGAAAGTACACAAAGAGTATTGGGACGCAACAAAAGTACTATCCAAGTATCAGAACCCAGGTAGTTAAGTATTACTCCATCATGAATTGATATTGGCCCGCCATACATGGGCGGGAGCAGGGAAAGAAAAAGCCCCGGGTTTATCCGGGGCTTTTTATGTTCGCGCCGAAGAAGGATACCCAGTATTCCTGACTTTTCATTCCGCCGAACGGGAAAAGATCCGCTGCTCGATCCGAACAAGGGTTCGTAGAAAGATCAGAGCGGCCAAAATAGTCGCGCAGAGGGATCCTAAAAGGTAACCAGACCCGGGTGGCAGCGAGATGCCAGTTCCTTCAGCCCAGTGCTGCAAAACTGTAGAAGCACTAAAATGAATCCCCTTCGGCCTACCTTCACCGATCGAAACAAGGGTTACGCTAAAGTTCACTAACAGGAAAATCCCTGCCGAAAGCATCGCGCCCCGGTACGCTTCCAGGAAAAAAAGGAAGCTGGTAAGTACAAAATACAATAGATGAAAAAACACCCCCCACAGCAATACCCATACCGTACAAGGTAAATCCGATGAAGGAATCAGCCAATAAGACAATAGGGCTGTAGATAAGGTGATACATCCTTGGAACAAGACAAGATCCCAAATGTTCCCTAAGCTTTCCTGATAGAGTCTTCGTTTTTCTTTTAGAATGCTCAAGTAGGTTCTGCGACCAAGGCCTTCCAAGAATTTACGGAGAATCGTGGCAAACCCTGTTTCAGTGAACACAACGAAAAAAACCAGCCCCGGTATCATGGTAAGATTCGTGTAATAAACAAGAACATCGTAAGAAGGGAAGATTCGAAACCATGTGCCTTCCACTGGCTGACCCCTCACAATCCAGAACAGGATTTTATCGATCCATATCCCCAGGTAGTAGAAATATCCGGTGAGCAATAAATCCCGCTGAGTTTTCAGATACTTCCCTACCTCGCGGGTGCATTCCCATAAAGTATGTATCATCCCTCTCTTTTCCACGAGGCCCCGGGCTTCCCGCCGGAACTTGAGAGTGAGAACCGTGAGTCCTAGTAGAATCCCCGCATTTCCCAAAGCGAATCCACCCAGAACTCCCGCCACTCCCCACATTGGCGATAGGAGAGCAGAGGAAAGGACAAACACCCCCATTCCCCCTGCGTAGATGGCCAGAATTCGACCATACCATCGCAGTAGGGAGGCAAACACGATGAATAACCAATGGAGACTTACAAAGAGGAAGAACAAGCCCGCTATCACACGGTAGGCGTATGGGTTTTTAATCCCGTAGGGGTGTATCGTCCAACCGATAAAGGTTCCCACCAGAGCGGACAGGAGCCCTACAAAAAGGAGAAACCATCCTAAATAGGATAGAGTTTGCCGTTCCTTTCGAACGTATAGGAGATCAGAGAGAATTCGAGAAAAGAGATAGTGCACCCCTCCAAAGAGGAGGAGGGATCCCATGTATGTGTAGACTACCGTAGCGAGGAACAAGTTGGAACCTTCCGCAAGCACGTCCTGATAGAATCGTTGAATCAGTCCAATGGCAAGGATGGTAATAAGCCAAGGGCCTGCCACGATCATGGCTCCCGAAAGAGCTACCTGCAAGTAGGAAGCAAGGGTCCCCTGCCGAACAATCTTTTTCAGTTCGAACCCAATCCCCGCCATTACCCTTTCCCCTGTTCTAACTGATGGTAGATTCCCCGAATCCGTTCTAAAAGGATCCTTTTGTCATAGAAAGTCAGTACCTTCTCTCTATTCTTGGCTATCAGTTCCGTTATTTCTTCGGGGTGCTTGTAGATATAGAGAATCCCCTTGGCGATTTGTACCGAATCCTTCGCATAGGCAAGGAACCGATCATCGTAAGCTAGCATTTCCGGCACG
Source organism: uncultured Spirochaeta sp. (assembly GCA_937140905.1). Classification (GTDB taxonomy): domain Bacteria; phylum Spirochaetota; class Spirochaetia; order DTKZ01; family DTKZ01; genus DTKZ01. The sequence continues at coordinate 6,175 of CAKZQO010000272.1, read as the reverse complement.
TTCCCTACCCGGGTAGAGACCACTGGAATCCCCGCGCAGTAAGCTTCGAGAATCACCAACGGTTGGGCTTCTTTCACGCTTGTCAAAGCAACCACATCAAGAAACTCATAGTAATCCAGTACGTTCTTCCTCCCCGTAAACTCGAACCTATCCCCGATCCTGAGGCTCTCTACTAGCATCTTGCAATCCTCATAGTAGGCGGGATCCTCGTCGGTAGGACCAATGCAGTAGAACCGGGCGTCCTTTACTTCATCCAATACGATCTTCGCGGCGAGGATAAAGGTCTTCACATCCTTGATAGGCACCACCCGTCCAACGAGTCCCACGTGGAATCCAGGTCTCTTGTGTCGCTGAACCGAATACCGTCCGATATCGATCCCATTGGGAAGGACCATTGTCCGCTCCTCCGGAGCCCCAAAATCCATCTGGTACTGGCGGTTCTCTTCAAACAATGCCGTGATTAGATCAGCCTTACGGTAACAAAGTCGACTGATCTGATTGTAAATGGAAATCCAGAGATCCCGCTGGTATCCTTTTACCAAGGAACTTCGCCGGATCTCCATTTCCCGTTCCTTATGGTACAAGCCATGCTCAGTGAGCAGGAATGGTTTCCCTTTACGAGATTTCGCAGCGTACGCGGCTAACCCAGCAAAACCCGTGGAAACCGCATGGTACACATCCGCTTCGGGCATGGGCGCCGCCAGTACCCGAAAAAGTAATGCGTGAGCTGAGTACCACGCCCAGAAATAATCGGTAAAGGGATAGATGGGGTTCCGACGCTGGTTTGCCTCTACCACCATGGCCCAACCTTCTTGGGAGCGCAGGGCTAGTTTCGATAGGTTGTACCCTTCTGGGATACTCTGAATCAAACCCGATAAATCCGGAACATCGCCGGAAAAAAATCTTCCATGTAGCCTCACGATTTCTTTAAGGATTTTCCCGGGGTTCCGTACTTTGACCGTGCTCGGATGAGGGTCGGAAACGACAAAATTCCGGTGTTCCACTACATTTGAGGGGAGCTTGTACCGAAGAGGCATGTCCGGTTCAGGAGAAATGGTGAATAGGGAAAACTCTATTTCAGGCAACCCCAGAAGGAGGTCGTGAACCCAAGCAGACACCCCTCCGGTGATGTAGGGGTAGGATCCCTCAAGGATGATACAAACTCGCATCCCGGTCTCCCTCACCTGTCAGATCCCGAAGGGATGGATTCTTCTTGAGAAAACCACAACAAGAATCCACATCCCGTTCCATGAACGCAATTTCGGCAGCTAGTAATAGGTAGTCGGGATCCTCCAAGGCAGGATCCAGTTTTCTCAAGACTTCCTTTGCCTGCCCGAGGAGTTCCAGTTCCAATAGGATTTTCACCATCAGGAGGCCGCTATCCTTTTCCAACGGCTCCTTTTCCTGGATCCTCCGCAATTGGGCAAAGGCTTCCCTCAGGTAGAAGTTATGGATCGAACGCTTGTCCTCGTTCAAACCAGAAAGTTCCCAGTAAAGAAAAGCGAGCTTTTTTCTGTAAACCGGATCTGGATCCGCTTCCACTAGTACCCGGTACACTTGAATTTTTTCGTTATACCGGCTCTCCAAGGTATTTAGTCCCTCTGCAGCAAACAGGGCAGTGTCCATATCGGGAGAAGATACAAGTTCTTTGAATACCAGCGATAGCAGGAGGATGGTATCATAATCCAATTGTTCCTGCGCTAAAAGTCGTTCCAATTCTTCTATACGGTAGGGCTTTTCCAAGAGACTCTGAGTAGAGACCGCCCGGCTCACGAACGCCGCAGGAGGTAAAAGGCCTTCCCGAACAGCCTTTAGAGCCGTAGAAGCGGTTCGGGGAGAATACAGGGTGCCTGAAACGAGTAGGTAGGAATACCCGTCCATAAAACCTCACATCTTCTGCAGGAGTAACAGATGATCTACCTGCTGAAGGAGAGACTCCGGTTCATAGGATCCCATGCGAGCGGTCGCGTACCCTACCACCATCGATAGCGGAATTGGGGTATCTCCGATCTTCCATTCCCGTTGATTTAACCTCTCGAGGGACTCCAGGCAGAATAACGAGGCTCCATCCTGATCCAGATTCGGACATAGGAACACTACCTGACCTTCTTCCCTATAGAGGAAGGAGCTATACCGGCTATCGGAAAAGAAAGTCAACTCCTCCACTACCCCTTTTAGACTCCCCTTGGCCGCTTTTTTCCCGAACCGTTGTACTAGATCGGGAAAATTCTCCACTTCGAACACCACAACGCTCAGAGGGCTTCCTTGGTTTCTAGCTCGATCCAGTTCACTTGTCATTAGGTGGTAGAATTGGGAAAAATTGGGGATTCCAGTGTCCTCGTCCACGTCAGTTAGGTTAGTCAACTGCCTGTATTCTAAGATGTCTTCCAGGAAGGGCTCGGATAGACCTACAATGATCTGGGCCAACCTTTCGGAATATAGGTTGTATCGCTCGAAGGGTAGTTCCTCGATACTCAAAACCCCAAAGGGCTTTTTCCCCGCGTGGACTGGAATAGCGATAACCGTGCCTCCCCGGTAGATTTTTTTCAAATTTTCGTACTGGAGGAGCATTCGAAATGAGAACAGTGAACTATTCCGATACACCCATCCTTCCACGCTATCGTTCAGCGAAAGGTATTCCTCCCGCTCCTTTCCCTCCCAACCGAGGGATGTTTCGATCTTCAATCGATTCATCGTTTCATCCAGGGTCCAAAGGGTGATCCTTCGAGCCTGCAGGAACATTTGGACCGTTTCCAGCAACACCCCGAGTGCCTTTTCTAGGTTTAGGGTTCGAATCGTCTGGACCTGGTTGTACAAGAGGGTAAGAGAATCCCGTTGCTTGGCTACCCGCTCTTCCAATACTGCATTCACCTTTTGCAGTTCTTGTATGATTCGGGAATAACGCTGGTTCCTTTGCACCAAGACTCGGAATCTAAGCTGGATCGCCCTCAAGCTCCCTCGAAGAACATCGGTTATTCTGCCGAACATATAGACTAGAAGGGGTAACGAGCCCCATACGGAAACGCGAACCGGATCAGCCCAAACGGGCGGAGGAAAAGAACCCTGGAGTACCGAGACGCCAAGAATTCCTAACGCAGCGACTAAGCAGGAAATAAGACCTACGAGTGTTCCACCCAATGTAGACTGGAGGAGGATGATCACGACATACGGCAGGGAATACCACTGGCCGAAACCAGGATCCGTTGGATACACTAGATTCCATCCCATTGGAAGCAGGAGTAAGAGTCCAATGCTAACTTTTTCCTGTAGGACTTTCTGTTTTTTCATCCAATCTGCTATAGTATTACAATGAAGAGAGGATTCGCACAATATGAAAAAAAGTAACCCCCTTGGAACCTATCATTTCGCATGGCTATTGGTAAGTTTGTGGCTTTGTGTCAGCGTGGATCTATTTCCTCAAAGCAAGTTGGTTCCCGTGTATCCGAACTCGACCCCCGACCTAGTATTCCTCGAAGCCGAATATGCGGTATCCACCAACTTCTCCAAAGAACCCATCCTCAACTATGGGTGTTCCTCTAGCCGTACCCTCCAATTGAACCGTACTATAGGCTTATTCGGGAACGCTCCCTTCTACACGGAGTTCGTGTTCTTCATCCAGGAGGAGGGAATCTACGAGATCTGGTATGGCGGATCCCCTCCTAGCCCAAAGGATGATCTTTTGCCTTCCTACGCTTCTCCCTTCAACCTCCGGATCGACAGTTCGGATCCCATCCCTGTCTATCGCGAGGATATCCATGTGGTAGAGAACTATACCCCTGCCTACTACTGGAACGTGTTAAAGCGAAAAGTTTCCCTCAAACCCGGAGTGCACACGGTTCGGATAGAAATTACGGAAAAACGAAGGCATGACAACCGGTATTTCTTCTATCTAGATGCTCTGTTCTTCCGAAAAGAAGGGTCCGAGGTACGACCGAAACAGGCACTAGCTAAGTTCCCACAGGACCTACAAAACCGAAGGATAGACAATCCCTTTGGCACCATCCAGGAGTATGAAGAGATCCTACGGAAAGATCCAAAGGATATCCGCAACTACATTTACCTTTCCCTTATCTATTCTCTCGTGGGAGATTATTCCAACGCCCTCCGGGTTCTACGGCGGGGATACGCGTTGGAACCGAAGAACGAAACGATTCTTCTCCTTCTGGCAAAGAACCGGATTTGGAAGGGGGACATCGGGGAAGGATTGGATGGATATCGGGCCTATCTAAATGAGTATCCGAACAACCTGGAAACCTGGAAAGAAGCGGGAAAGGTAGCAGCCTGGGTAGGAAAGTACGCAGAGTCGGAGCGTTTCTACCTAGATGCATTAAACAGGTTTCCAGAAGATCCTTCTTTATTGGTGAACCTAGGGTTTACCTACCTTTGGCAGTCGGACAACCAGAAAGCAGAAAAGTTATTCCAGGAAGCCCTGGAAAAAAGCCTAGACTCAGCCGAAAAGCTTAAACTTCTCGCGGAGATTTACAAGATTAACGGATACTCTGATCGATCCATACCTATCTATCGAAAGGGGATCGAGATTTTCCCCCAGGAATTGGAGTTTCACCTCCTTTTAGCAGACACCCTGATTCGTATGGGAAAGGAGGAAGAAGCCCAAAAGGTATACGCTTCAATCGAGCAGAAGTACGAATCCTCCGAACAACTCACCACATACCTTTCCCTGGCAAAGCAACAAGCGGAAATGCGAAATAAAGTGATCGAAGACTACCAGCGAAAACTGGAAAAAGATCCAGACAACCTAAACTTGCGAGAAACTCTCGTGGAGGCATACTTCTGGAATGGACTGAAAGACAAAGCCATTCAGGAATCTTACATCATTCTAGCTACCCATAGTTACCGACAGTTGAAGGAGTTTGACATAGCCCAGAAGGAACTACTCACTCTTATTGATACCCTATACCTGTATAGCTCCTATTTCCGGGAAACAGTGGGACGTTCTATGTCCCTTCGGGGGGAAGCAAGTTCTGTCCTTTCCTCCTACTCGGAAGCTCTTACCCAGGCCAAACGTTTCGAGGAACAGCTCCGGGTAGCTTCAGAGCGAGGTCAAACGGTGCCCATACCGGAAAAGGGAGATCCTCGAGAAATCCTCCGAACCGCAGAAGAAAAACTCGCCCAGATCACGGAAACCATCGCCGACTTTCTCCAGCGATTCGAATCAAACGATAATCGGTATCGGGAACTAGACGCGAAGGTTCCCCAAGTGTTAGAAAAGGGAAAAGCTTCTATGGAGGAGTTTTCCCGTCTCACCCTTCCCCTCAATTGGAAATGGGACAGACAGTTCTACGTGGACGAATTGTCTCCCTTGGTTCCAGTGGTACCGGTGCTCGCAGCCCATACCTTAGGTCGAATCCAGCAGATCACAGGTCCCCTTCCAGAAGCCGAGCGGTTGTACCGGAAAGCCCTCGAAGGTTCCAGACTTCAGAGTGCTACCGCGTATGCCCTCTGGGAAACCCTCCTATGGAGAGAAGATCGAGAGGGACGAAAAACCTTTCTAAGTTCCCCTCAAGGAGAAGCCATTTCTCCCTATACCAACCTTACCGCAACCGTGGAGCAACTCGACACTGAGTTGTATCTTCAGAAACCCAGAGTTCCCGTGTTCACCGAACAGGTGCCCGAACGAATCCGGGAACAACTCTCTCTTTTAGATACGGTGCGAGCAACCGCTACTACCCGGTTGGGAGAACTGGAAAAAACCCTCCAAACCTTACGAACCCTTCTTAGCCGAGAGCTGGAACGAGCTTTCTTCGACCTGCAGGAGAAGACTCTCCTTCTCCGTTTCGAATTAGGAGATTACCTCCTTTCTTCCAACAGGCTCGTCGAAGCTACCCGTCAACTCCGGCATGTGCTGGCAATGGATCCCACGAATCTCAACGCTTTATACAAATTGGGGGTAGTTCGGCAACTATATGGGGATTGGTACGAAGCGATGGATTACTATAGAAGGGTTTATAGAATAGATCCGACCTTTGAACGAACCGCCGTGTATCATAACCAGCTAGCCCGCCTTCATCCGAACCTTCTAGACGTGGAAGTAAAGACCTTTGCCGACACTTCCCGATTGACCACGACAGCGGAAGGATCCTATACCCATGCGATCAATAGCATCACCTCCCTCAAAGCCCTATTCCGCACCGAATCCCTCCGAATGTACAAACAG
>CAKZQO010000271.1 GCA_937140905.1 uncultured Spirochaeta sp. | reverse complement strand
GAGGGGGGGAAAAAAGGGGATCCCTTGGAGATGATCCCAATGAAAGTGAGAGAAAAAGAGATGGAAGCGTTTCACCTTGGGCTCCCGAACTCTAAGATTATTTCCCAATTCCCGTAAACCCGATCCCCCATCCAGGATGATGGTATAGGAGGGATGAATGGAAACCTCGATACAGGAGGTGTTCCCTCCGGCAGTACCGAATAGCCAGGTAGGCAATTGAGCAAGAAATCGTTCCCGGCTTTCGGCAGATCTCAGATCGTCCGGTTTTACTCGTTGCAAAACAGTGGCAATTTTGCTGCGTACTGCATTGGGGGTCAACGGTGTGGGAATCGATCCTCTTACACCCCAGAATTTGACCTTCACTTTCCTCCCCCTTTCCCGTTGGAAATACGGATATACGGAGTATGCTTACGTAACTGTAGCCATTCCTCTATTTCTTCTGGGCTGTGTAATAGACCCATTCCTACTCCTGGGCATGAAGCTTTGAGGGATTCCCAATGATCTTCAGAAACGAGAAACGTTTCCCAAAACGGATAACTTTTACATTGGATCGGTCTATGTTCATAGACAGAACATCCCCCCTGCGTCCAAAATATACAATCGTAGTTTTGTTTTTCCTTTAGGCTCAAATAGAGGAACCCATTCACAGGTACCCATCGGCAGTATTCTTCTAAGAATCGATCCCGGTTGAAACCAGTTGCTTGAATCAATGCAGAGAGATCGGATTCTGTGAGAAACACATACCCTGGATCGATCCTACAGCATCTGGAACAGCGTTGGCATTCGAACTGTAATCCCTTCCGGTAAAAAGAAGTGTCCATATCTCTATGGTTATATCATATCACAGGATTCTACTTCCATAAGTGTAATAAAAAAGGGTTGCCCTTTCTATAGGCAACCCTTTTTCGTTGGGGAGAGTAGGATTCGAACCTACGAAGGCTGAGCCAACAGATTTACAGTCTGCCCCCTTTGACCACTCGGGAATCTCCCCAAGACTTTCTGTACAATACTAAGTATCAGCTCTTCCGTCAAGGTGGCTGGATTCTCAGAAAGCCATCTGTCGGATTCGAACCGACGACCCCGAGATTACAAGTCACGTGCTCTGGCCAACTGAGCTAAGATGGCATTTCCAGAGGAGGGATACTATTAAAAAAATGGTGGACCGTCAAGATACTCTTCCGGTTTGATACTCGATAGAGTCAACACTTCCGTGCGATCCCCGAACACAGCCACGGTGTGTTCGTACTGTGCGGTGAGGCTCCCATCACAGGTTACCACAGTCCATCCATCCTCCAAGGTCTTTACTTTTGAGTCCCCTAGACAAAGAATCGGCTCTATAGTGAATACCATTCCTGGAACAATGGGTTGCCCCACTCCCTTAGTTCCCGTATTGGCTACAATGGGATCCTCATGGAAGGATTCTCCTATTCCATGGCCTGCAAAATCCTCTAGCACGGAGCATCCAAACCGTACAGCGGTTCGATGGATGGCGGATCCTACATCCCCTAAACGGTTCCCAGCTTTTGCAGCCATCACTCCTGCGAGGGAGGCTTTCCATGCGCATTTGATCAAATAAAGGGCCTGCGGATTAGGTGGGCCAACAGAATATGTCCAGGCAGCGTCACTATGCCAGCCATCCAGATAAATCGTTACATCTACGGTGAAAATATCTCCACGCTCCAGAGGAACCTCGTTCGGTATTCCATGAGCCGCTATGTGATTGGGAGACACGCAAACAGAAGCGGGGTATCCCCGATACCCTTTTTGAGCAGAGGTTACACGATGATACTGAAAGAATTGTTCACAGAAGGCATCGATTTTCTTCGAGGTAATTCCTGGTTTGATTACCCCCCGGAGCTCTTGAAACAAAGTTTCTATGATCCGGGAAGATCTACGGATCCGATGGACTTCCAAGGCCGTTTTCAAACGGATGTTCATACAGGTAATCTATCGGGTAAAACGGAGAAATGCAAAAATGAATTGAGTAAGAATTAAAAAGCAACCTCCTCCTAACAAAGCCATACCACCCCAAATAAAATCCATCGGTTCAGGTTTCAATCGAAGAAGGCTTCTCATGGCTGAAAGAGCGAGGAGGTTTACCCCACTCCAAAAAGACAGACTCGATACTCCGTAGAGGACAGTAAGCAAGAAATACTGGGTGGTAGGAATGAACATCTGAAAGGAACCCACGATATAATAAAAAAGGACCAAACTACTGAAGAGAAGTCCTACGATCGATAGATAACGGTACAACCGGAAGAGAATTCGATCCATAACAGGGGCACTATACACCGATTTGCCCTTGCAAAGAAGTCTGTTTTCCGACTAGTATTGATTTGATGAAAAAAGCTTTGATCCTTCTTCTGGTACTCTTCCTCCTCAGCGGAACCGTTCTTTACTTAGGATGGATACAACGATCCCTGTCGCCGGGCTACTGGGCTTTGGGATTTTCTAAAGGGAAAGGGTGGGAAGAAAGGATGTTCGAACCTGGCAGCTTCGACTTTCGGTGGGAACGTCTTTTTCCCGGAGCCTATTCCCTCCATCTATTTCCGATACGCCAATACACCATCACCTTTTCGATCAAAGGAGAACTCCCTTCTGGTGCAACCTATGCAGAAGTTCTCGAAAACAAACCTTCCTTTACTTATGAAATCGAGTTGGAACTTCAGGTAGGATTTCAGAAGGAGAGTTTTCCTCAATTGGTCCGCTCCGAAGGTATTACTCCCACGAACTTTGAAGGTTGGTTAGAACAGAAAAGGAATGAAATCAGACAGGAACTTACCACTCGCATCCTCCAGGTAGGCATCCCGAAAATCCTCGAAAACACCTCCACGGGCATATTTTCTCCTCCCTGGCATGAAATCATCCGTGAAACCGTTTTCAAGGGATGGCAGGAACGGTTCTCCTCGTTAGCTCTTCTAACCCTATCCTTTCCCAAACTAGTGATTCCGGATATGGACCTGTACCGAAAAGGGAAAACTCTCTACTTGACCATGGAACAGGCAAAACAAGATACCTTGATAGCGGAAAGCAAGAAACGGCTCATAGAAGAGATGACTGAACAGAGGAGGATTGAATCCTTAAAAAAATATGGTGAACTTTTAAAAACGTATCCCATACTATTGCCATATCTAGCCATAGAAAAACTGGAACGAATAGGCCCTTCGGAACTGAAATTATTACAGGAACTAGAGAATCGAGTTCCCAAAGAACCGTAATGGGGTTTGCCGATGGAGTATTTCTTCAACTTCGAAAAAATGGCTTACGTGATGGGATTGAAAACCGCTAACTGTGTTCTATGCGGGATTGCCCAGAAAGAGGAGCATACGGTGAATCTAACCGTGTACGAAGACTCTCTCTTTATCGTAGTGGTCAATCTATATCCGTACAATCCCGGACACCTCTTGGTTTTCCCCCGAAGGCATGTGGAAGATGTCCGCAAATTATCTGCCGAAGAAAGTACCCGTTGTACGGAACTCACCAACCGGTTTCTCGATGTGTTGGATGCCCTGTATCATCCATCTGCCTACAACATCGGGTACAACATGGGGATGAACGCGGGAGCTTCCATTGCCCATCTTCACCTTCATATCATCCCACGGTATCCCAGAGAGCTAGGTATTGCCGATTTAATTGCGGGAAAACGAGTCTTGGTGGAGTCTCCCCTTCAAACAGTGGAAAGAATCCGAACCTACGTACAGTCAGATGGCACCTTTCTCCATAGCCATTAAGTACCGGAGTGCCTTGGTACCTAAAAGAAGGTAATTATAACAGATAGAAACCTTGGTCTCTATCGTTGAGAACCGACGGGAGGTTTCTTTTAAAAAAACCTTATCTTTCCCAACATTCTGGAATCCGATCATTAAGCTTTCCAAATGAACCAATGCTTTTTCCAGGATATCCTTCCCTTCTTTATCCTTCTCCGCAATGAGAGAGCGGTACAATTTTTGTTGTTTGGGGTCTCGATCAAGGACTATCTTCACGACGGCCATCATCCTTCCAGTCTCGGTATCGGGTGCGAAGGATCCATCGAACTTTTTTAATCGTTCATCGATTTCCTCGATTCCTGAAGCATGGATCAACATTTGACTCACACTATCCCGGATTCTATTGGTGATCGTTCGATTCAGGACGTGGATCGTGTCTTGAATATGGGTCGTATAGATCTTTCGGATAAAATTGTTCAATAAAACAAGAGATCGATGATGGGTAAACCCCGGGTATCCTTGTTTGGGTACTAAATTCAACTGAGAGTTCATATAGTACTGAAACTCGACGAGTGGTTCTCCCTTAAACAGTTGATTTAAAAGATCCTCTAGGATGT
>CAKZQO010000270.1 GCA_937140905.1 uncultured Spirochaeta sp. | reverse complement strand
AGGCGAGTCATCACGACTTCTAGGGCGCTCACCTTTTCCGTAGGATGTATTTCCGTAGGAATTCCCCGTCCATCGTCCAGCACAGAAATGATGTTCCCCTTTTCGATCTTTACATCGATATTGGTACAGAATCCGGCCAGCGCCTCATCGATACTATTGTCCACCACCTCATACACCAGGTGGTGCAGGCCCTCCTGTCCGGTAGACCCCACGTACATTCCGGGTCGTTTGCGAACGGCATCTAACCCTTTTAATACTTGAATGCTTTGAGCCGAGTAGGTATGTTGCATATTTTTCCTTGTTCGGGAATTATAGGGATCCTGTCAAAAAAAGTAAAGGCAACCCAGCGTTGCGAAGAAGCAAAGGATATCGTAAAATGGATCGATGTATGGCTAACACGAAGTGGGATTACAGTGTGTTCTGGAAAGAAGCGATCCAGCAAATACGATCAGAAATATCAGATCAAGAGTACCTCATGTGGTTTTCTAACCTCTCCTATGAGGGTTCCCAGGAAGGAGAGATCATTCTTTCCGTGCCTTCCTCCTTCTATAAGGATCAGGTGAAACAGCGCTATCAATCCCTCTTAGAGGAAAAGCTATTAGACCTATCGGGATTCAAAATTGCCCTTACCCTCACCGTGAAAAAGAAGCAGCCCACTCAGGGAAAGGATCCTTCCTCATCCTCCTCCCATCTTTCTCCTACTCCTTCCTCTAAAGGACCAGCGGTTCTAGAAGGATCTTCATCCCCTACGGGAAGTATCCCCACAACGGCAAACGCTAGTTCCCTCTCTTCCTCCGGGTCCCTCCAGAAGAAGAGTCGGGGTCTTCATCCCCAACTGCGAAAGGAATACACGTTCGAAAATTTCGTGATTGGGGTGAACAACTCGTTCGCGGCGAACGCAGCTCTAGCCATCGCCAAGAATCCCGGAACTGCCTACAATCCCTGCCTCATTTACGGCGGCGTAGGGTTGGGAAAAACTCACTTGATCCAATCCATCGGGCACTCGGTCTATTCGGAGTTCCCCGATTTCAAAGTAGTGTACGTGACCGCTGAAAATTTCACCAACGAGTTCATCCAGGGATTACGGGACAAGAATATCTACAAGTTCAAGAACAAGTACCGGAATGCGGATGTTCTTTTGATAGACGACATCCATTTCCTCCAGAACAAGGAGGAAACGCAGGAAGAGCTGTTCCATACCTTCAACGCCCTCTACGAAGCGAACAAACAGATGGTCTTTACCTGTGACCGCCCCGTTTCCGAAATCAAGTCCCTCTCCGACCGACTCAGAAGTAGATTCGAGCGGGGATTAAACGTGGACCTCCAACCCCCTTCCTACGAGACCCGGTACGCCATCCTGAAAAAGAAGATGGAGTTGGCCAATGTCTCTATCCCCGAAGAAGTACTGAATCTTATTTGTACCAACGTAACCACCAATGTGCGGGACCTGGAGGCTGCCCTAACCAAAATCATCGCTTACGCGGAGTTAGTCAACAAGAACATCACCCTGGAGATTGCCCAATCCCAGTTGAAAGACATGTTCTCTAGTCCCAAGCAGAACAACGTCACGATGGACATCATCAAAAAGACAGTGGCTGAATACTTCGGGTTGACTTACTCGGATCTGAACGGAAAGAAGCGAACCAAAGCCATTGCCTTTCCCCGGCAGGTAGCCATGTACATTGCGCGGGAAATCACCGAGTACTCCACGACCGAAGTAGGACTCGAGTTTGGGGGGAGGGATCACACCACGGTGATGCACGCCTGCCAAAAGATCGAAACTCGAATGCGGATGGATCCTACTCTGGAACCCATTATTCAACACTTAATCCGTACGATTCGAGAACATTCTTCCAAAGGGTAAGAGGAAATAGTGGTGGATACCCTGTTGAAAACCCTGGAGAACCATGGAACTATTTTCAGAAGGATGGAACTTGTGCATAACCGATACATAGTTATACAGGAAGGTTGTGCAAACTATCTATATCTGTCAAAAATAAATAATCCTATTATTCACATACCTACAACCCTTACTACTATCACTTCTAGTATATCTATCTAAGAGGAGAGAAGAATGAAGTTCACCTGCGAAAAAAACGCCTTATTGAAAGAAATCGCTGTGGCTCAGGAAATCATTTCTTCCAAGAGCACCATATCCATCCTGTCGAACGTTCTTCTGGAAGCAAACGAGGGTACTCTGACGATTCGGGCAACGGACATGAAAGTGGCCTTCGAAACAAAGATCCCTGTGGAAGTGTCCGTACCGGGAAGTACCACGGTATTCTGCGACAAGTTCCTTGGCATTCTACGAACCATGCCCGACGGGGATATCGAGTTCGAGGAAAAAGAACAGGGGACGTTCCTCATTAAACCAGTGTTCAAGAAGATCGATTTCAGGTTAAAGACCATCTCTTCCGATAAGTATCCCGAACTTCCCTCCATCGCGGAAAATCTCTACTTCTCCTTCCCCCAGAAACAGTTCAAGGAGATGATCACCCAGACGATCTTTTCCGTTTCCGAAGACGAGACCCGGTACTACATGAATGGCGTTTGCATGGAAAAAAACGAGGATCAACTGGTGATGGTAGCCACGGATGGAAGGAGACTCTCCTACATCTCTAAACTTTCTTCGGAACCCATTCCGGATTTCAATCAGGTAATTATTCCTCCCAAAGCATTGAACCTGGTTCAACGTCTATCCTCTGGGGAAGGATCCATCTCTATTGCGGTTTCCGATAAGAACGTGTTTCTCATGTTCGACAACCAGAAACTCTCTACCGCTCTGATCGAGGGACAGTTTCCCAACTACCAACGGGTCATTCCCGCTGAACAGAAGTACAAACTGAAAGTAGGGATTCCCGAACTCCTGGAAGCGATAAAAAGAGTCTCTCTCTTAGTGGAGCAGAAGTCTAAACGAATCTATCTGGAACTATCCGAGGGTAGAATGGTGTTAAGTTCGGAGGAAAGCGAACTGGGAGTGGCCAAGGAGGAACTGCTCTGTGACTATGAGGGGCCCGAGAACGTGATCGCTTTGAATTATGTGTATCTCCTAGAACCCCTTCGGGTGATGGAAGGTTCTTCTGTACTGATCGAGTACACGGAACCGAATCGAGCCTTGACGATTCGCCCTGCGGAAAGTACCGAATACTTTCACATCGTGATGCCCATGCAACTCGATTGATCGATGGGATTCCATTCCATCCGCTTCTACCAATTCCGGAACTTGGAGAATGCCCTTTGGCCCTGTTGGGGTAAAGAGATCTTCCTTGTTGGGGAGAACGGGCAGGGAAAGACCAATGTCCTTGAAGCAGTGTATTGTCTTTCCTATGGAACCTCCTTTCGAGCGAAGAAGGAAGAAAATCTGATCCGAATGGGGGAAAGGGAATGTTTGGTAGAGGGGGTATTTTCTACGGAAGGTGAGGTTCCTATCCAGGTTCGATTTGTTCTGGAAGAAGGGCAGAAACGGATTCTTGTGGATGGAAAGGAGATCAGAGATCGAAGCGCGTTAATCGGAAAGATACCGTCGATCCTGTTCGTCCCCGAGGATACCCAGTTCATCGTGGGTCCACCGGAACGGCAACGGCACTTCTTCAATCAGACTTCTGTATTGACAGATCCCCTATTTCTTTCCCTATGGAACCGGTTCGGAAAAATCCTCAAACAGAGAAACGCCGCTCTAAAGCAGGGTCAGCGGGAAGTTTTAGACGCCTTCGATCAGGAATTCGCCCGACTAGGGATCGAGATCTCTCAGTTGAGAAAACGGATCGTGGAAGCCTTCGGACAGGTCTTCTCTACCATCTTCGAGGAAGTGTCCCAGCTTTCCATTCCTGTATTCATCGAATACCTTCCTTCCTGGAGGTACGAGGAACCAAAAGAAGTGCTTCGCGTCCTAAAGGAAACTCGAGAGCGGGATTTACGGGTAGGGTCTTCTACCTCAGGTCCCCATCGGGATCGGTTTCGGTTTTTCTTCGGAGAGGGTGAGTTTTGTACTACCGCATCCAATGGGCAGATTCGTTTGGCTTCCCTCGTGTTAAAAACAGCCCAAGCCCTCTTCTATACCGAAAAAACCGGTCGTAACCCTGTCCTCCTGTTGGATGATGTGCTGTTGGAGATGGATCATCCCCGAAGGAAACGGTTCTTTTCTTGGCTTCCAGCGTATGCTCAAGCCTTCTTTACCTTTCTTCCCGACGAGCCCTACCAAACCTATCTAAGGTCTACTACCCAGGTGTATACTGTAGAGAAAGGAGCGCTAAAGGCGGATGGGAAAACGGGATGATATCCAGAAGGCGGGAGACGTTCTAAAAGAACTCTTCAGCCATTT
>CAKZQO010000269.1 GCA_937140905.1 uncultured Spirochaeta sp. | reverse complement strand
GCTAGAGTATGCCTTTGGCCAGGATGGCCCTGTTCTGATCCGGTACCCTAAAGCGGAATGTGGACAGGACTACTCAGGGGTGGAGGCACCCCTAGTTCCGGGAAGAGGGGTTTTCGTTCGTCAGCACGGCTCCCCCATTCTTATCCTATCGGTAGGTGGAATCCTTTCTCAGGCTGAGGAAGCTTCGATCCTCCTTTCTCAACAAGGGATCGATACAGATCTATACAACCTTCGATTCTTGAAACCCCTAGATGAGGAACATTTGAAGGAGGTGGTAGCTCCCTATAAAGCGATCCTCCTTGTTGAAGAAGCCTCTCGACAGGGAGGGATGGGTGAGCGGATAGGATCCTTGCTGCATGAGTGGCGAGGTATCTACGGGCATTTAGGAGCCCCTGATTCCTTCATCCCCCATGCTAGTCGGGATGAACTGCTGGAAGAGTATGGTTTGGATGGGAAGGGTATTGCATCGGCTGTATTAGGTCTTGTAGAGGAAGGAAACGTATTCCATCGCCGGATCCTATCCGTGCGCAAATCATCGGTTCGATGAGGGAAGTCGATGGACCTTTTGGAGAGCTTCCCAATGAGTATCTAGAAACTCCAGCATCCGTTGCTGGCTTCCGAAAAAGAATTCTCGCTCCAACTGGGTAGCATCCTTTCCAAGGAAACGATAATGCCAACTTTCATACCTGTAGCCTGTTTCGGCTTCCTTTCCTTCGGGGTACGATAGGGAAAAGCCAAACTCCCATGCCCGTCGACGCAACCATCGTTCCATAGGGGTTCCCGTGAAAGAATCCGAAATGGAACCAAAATCTACTGCGGTACCCAACTGATGTTGTGAAAACCCAGGTTTTGCCGACTCCCGATCAGCTGCCTCTTGTCCCAATTCCTGTACTACCCGTTTGTACACAGTAGCTTGGTACTGGAAGGAGCGGTACGCGGAGGAAACGAGCAGTTCGGTCCCATCCTTTCGAGCTTCCTTGGCCATAATAGAAAGGGCTTGAGCAGCACTCTTCCTTAGTAAAAGAGTAGGTCTAGAGGTTCTGATTTCGTAGGTGTCTAGAGAAACCAGATCTTTTGGTTCGTAGGTTCTGGGGAGGGGATGTTTCTTGTCCACGAGTAGAAAGAGTTCCCGATCAGAACGGAGGATGCCGTCGAGGAGTTCCAGGAACCGTTTGGGATTCTCTCTAATTTTTATACTTGTTTCTCTTGGGGTGTTTTGGACAAGCTCCATAAGTTGATCCAGCGAAAGGGTAAATTGGGGATGTAATGGCAGAGGATTCCCTTTTTGGGTACAGGCACCTAGGAGAGTAAGAAATCCCCCTAGGGCATATATTACCCATCGTCCTAAGATTCTTACCTTTTCTTTCACATGTTCTTTTTACCCCCCCTGTGACCCTTTGTCCAGGTTTCTATTCTGCCTCTATTCTTCCCTTACGGTTCGGTTGGGGGTATAGTGATATACATGGAGTTTCGGTTTATTCTCGTGGAGCCCTCGGTACCGGAAAATGTAGGATCCGTCGCTCGGGCTTTGAAAACCTTTGGATTCCATTCTCTCGCTTTGGTTCATAGCGAAATTCACAAAGAAGAAAAAGCGAAATGGGTAGCTCATGGTTCATGGGACATCCTTGAACAGGCGAAGGTGTATCCAACGTTGAATGAAGCAGTAGGGGATCTGGATTTCCTAGTGGCTACCACAGCCCGTCGGCGTACGTTGAATCATGATTATCATCCTCCTAAAGAATTGTTTAGACTATTGAAGGCAAAGGAAGGGGTAATCCATCGGGTGGGACTTCTCTTTGGTCGGGAAGAATCGGGGCTTACCAATGCAGAATTGGCAGTAGCCCACTGCGTTTCTTCGATTCCTTTGGCAGGAACGTATCCTTCCCTCAACCTCGCGCAGGCAGTTGTGGTATACGCGTATGAACTATCCCCCCTTCTGTCTACCCGTTCAGATCCTTCTCCTAGTTGCGATCGACCTACAAACGAGTTCACGTACCATGCATTGAAGGTCAGGGTCCAACGGATCCTTGAAGGTATCGGTTTAGGAGAGGAGAATCTTGTAGGGAAACGGTTATTGGAACGCCTCGCTTTGCTTTCTGCTTCAGACCTGCGTCTCGTACATTCTCTCTGCGGGCGGATAGAGAAAGTATTGACTCTATAGGAGGAAAGGAAGGGATGAAGGATTGGCACGAGGAAGCGAACCGGATGGTAGAGGACCAGATTATCCGTCGAGGGGTGACGAACTCAAGAGTGTTAGAAGCGATGCGCCGGGTTCCCAGACACCTTTTTGTACCGTCTCACCTTAGGTATGCGGCCTATACGGATCAACCGCTACCTATAGGACAGGGACAGACCATTTCCCAACCGTACATAGTAGCATACATGACCGAGTGTTTGGCCCCTAAAGTGGGGGATAGGATTCTCGAAGTGGGAACTGGGAGCGGATATCAAGCTGCGGTACTGGCCGAACTAGGGTGTGAAGTCTATTCGATAGAAATCCGAGAACATCATGCCAAACTAGCGGAAGCACGATTGAAGGAATTGGGATACACGAAAGTGTATATACGGGTGGGAAATGGCGCCATGGGGTGGGAAGAGGAAGCTCCCTTTGATGGTATAATCGTCACGGCGGCAGCAGAAGAAGTTCCAAAGAAATTGGTGGAACAATTGAAACCCGGAGGCCGAATGATCATTCCCATTGGGGATTCTTTCTTTGCCCAGGATCTGGTACTGATAGAGAAGGAGGAGTCAGGGAAAACAATATCCCGTACCCTTATAGGTGTGCGGTTTGTACCGTTGGTAGATAAAATTTAGATTGCTAAGTTTGTGCAAAATCATGCTATACTGTCATTACCTCTAATTTCTCGGAAGGAGTGGTACACATGTGGAAAGTTTGGAGGTTCCCTATTGCGATTTATATGTTCTTTCTGGGAGTGATGATCACTCTATTGACGTCATTATTAAAGACATATGTTCTGCCACCGGTCTGGGGCTTTGGAATCGTAATGATTCTAGGAGGAGCATCCGCGTGGATCTTCACAGTTCCTTTGGGAAAGATCCTCCATCGATTGCAGCAGGGCATGAAAGATGTGGCACGAGGCGATCTCACGTTTCGAATAGACTTGGCTCCCCCAATAAGGGAACTGGAAACGTTGGTTCGTCAGTTCGATAACCAGTTGGTCGGGAATTTGCAAATCCTGCTACTAGGAATGAAGGATGTTCTGGAAGACCATAGAGCGTTGGTGCGCGAGTTCCAACGAGCCGCCGAAACTTCGCAGACGAATACTCAAAAAATGGTGGAAGGGGTAGAGGGGCTTCAACGACGATACATGGACCTTAACTATAGAATCGAAGAGATGACAGGAATCGTATCCAACTTACACCAGAGCATTCAACAGGTAGCAAATCAGATTTCTGAACAATCGGGAGCCATCCAGCAAACTTCTGCATCAGTGGAACAGATGACTGCTTCCATCGAATCCGTTGCTAGAATTGCCAGTTCAAAACAGGAAACTACCCAAACTCTCATTCGAACTTCTGAAGAGGGTGGGAAAAAGGTTTCCGCCGCCATGTCTGCTATGAATCAAATGGCTCAAGGTATAGAGGAGATCCGAACTATCGTAGAGCTTATCAACGATGTGGCAGCTAGAACGAATCTGTTGGCCATGAACGCCGCTATCGAAGCCACCCACGCGGGGCAGTATGGTCGGGGATTTGCCGTTGTGGCAGCAGAGATCCGAAAACTGGCAGAATCTACCGCTTCCCATACGAAAAAAGTAGGGAACACCTTATCGGACTTCACGGAAAAGATGCGCTATTTGAACGAGGCAGCCCAGATCGCCTTTTCTACCATTACCCAATTGAACGAGGAGATCCTGAAGTTTGTCGATGCCTTTAGCGAAATCGTTCGGGGTACCCAGGAAGCAGCATCGGGAGGAAAGCAGATGCTACAGGGGGTAACAGCCCTTCGCACTAGCGCAGAATCTCTCCGAACCGCTTCCAATACGATGCGAGGAAGTGTGGGGGACATACATACCTCCATTCAGAGTTTGCGGGAATTTGCCCAGGAATCCTACTCTCAGTTGATAGGTATCGGAAAGGAGCTTAAGACTATTGAAGCCTTGGAAAGTGAAATTTCTAGAATCGGCGCGGAAAGTTTAGATCATATCAATACTCTTTCCACTGAACTCAAGTACTTCCGATTGGAGAAGAACGGGCTATTGGAGGGAAACGAATATTCTTTCACCTTGAAAGAGATCATTTTGAATCATAAGCGAATGGTCTACTGTACAAAGGCTTTTATCCAAGGTCGATTGGAAAAGAAACATTTGCCGAACCCTCGAGAGACATGTCCCCTGGATGGTTGGATCCATAAATTGAAACAAGATCGTGGTTTCGGTGAAGATCTTTCCTCTCTGGAGAAAAAACACCAAGAGTTCCACCAGTTGTATACCACCCTCTTCAGTCGAGCCGATGGGTATGGTAAAGAGGAAGCAAAAGGGGAATTACAACAGCTCTATACTCAATTGGAGTCCCGGTGGAAAGAACTGATCGTGTTCCGGGATGTGGTCAACAAATTGATGTTGGCCATGCAGAAGAAAACAGGAACTCCGTAACAATTGATACACTTTTCTATTGAAAAAGTGAGTATCCTTAACGCAGGAGGATTCACGATGGCAGATAGAACAAAAAAAATCACCGACAATGTACCGGGAAAGTACTATGTGGATGAAGGCTGCATTGGCTGTAATCTTTGTGTGAACACGGCACCTTCGGTATTCGCCATGAACGCCGATGAAAAAGCGTACGTGAGAAAACAGCCTGAGGCGAGTGAACTGCAGGACGTGCAGGCCGCTATTGACTCCTGCCCGGTATCAGCCATTGGAGACGATGGAACTTGACAAAAAGGAAAGGTTTTCATACTTTTGTATCGTTCGATGGTGAAGGAGAAGAGTAGCAGCGAACTGTGTCGAAAGAGAGGGATGCCCGTGGCTGAAAGGCTCCTGGCATAAGCGCTTGTGAAGACCACCTCCGGAGTCGAACGACACATTAGAACGAGGTGCAGGGAGGCCGGAAGGCGGGCCCTGAAGTAAGGTGGAACCGCGGAAAGCGGGGCAAAGCCCTTACGCTTTTCGTCCTTACGGTTGATTCCCTAGGGAATTCGTATGGATGAGGGAGCGTAAGGGTTTTTTTATTGAATATTTTGTGGGGAAAGGAAGGAACTATGGCACAGAACAAGGATGCGTTGGATCGGATCCGCCATTCTACCTCGCATGTGATGGCGGAAGCGGTATTGAGGATTTTTCCCGATGCAAAAATAGCGATCGGACCCTCCATCGAGGATGGTTTTTATTATGATTTCGATCTTCCGAGAAGCCTCACCCAGGAAGACCTCAATAAGATCGAAGAAGAAATGCGAAAAATCATTGAGGAAGGGCATGAGTTTCGGAGGGAAGTAATTACCCGCGAAGAAGCCAAGAAGCGATTCCATGACCAACCATACAAGCTGGAACTGATCGATGCGATTCCGGTTGGAGAAGAGGTATCGATTTATACCCAAGGAAGCTTTACCGACTTATGCCGGGGTCCTCACGTGCGCAGCACAAAAGAAATACATCCCAAAGCCTTCAAACTGCTTTCCGTGGCGGGTGCGTACTGGCGGGGGGATGAAAAAAACAAGATGCTCCAACGGATCTACGGAACCGCGTGGGAACGACCAGAAGACCTGCAAGCTTACCTAGATCGGCTAGCAGAGATAGAAAAACGTGACCATCGACGGTTGGGAAAAGAACTGGACTTATTTTCCACCCATGAGGAGGCAGGGGCGGGTCTGATCTACTGGCATCCAAAAGGTGGACGAGTTCGGCAAGCTATAGAGGACTATTGGAGAGATGCTCACCGAAAGAATGGGTACGAGATCCTCTATACTCCCCATATCGGTCGCTCTTGGTTATGGGAAACTTCAGGCCACCTCGGTTTTTACAAGGAAAACATGTATGCCCCCATGGAAATAGACCAACAGGATTATTACATCAAACCAATGAATTGCCCTTTCCATATCATGATCTACAAGAATCAACTTCGCTCTTACCGGGATCTACCCCTTAGATGGGCAGAATTAGGAACGGTGTATCGGTATGAACGTTCTGGGGTACTTCACGGACTCTTACGAGTCCGGGGCTTTACCCAGGATGATGCCCATATTTTTTGCACTCCCGATCAGATCGAATCAGAGATCCTGGAAGTGCTTAGATTCTCTCTGCGAATATGGAAGGACTTTGGGTTCCAGAACATCAAAGCCTACCTTGCCACTAGACCTGAAGGGAGCATAGGGGACGATTCCCTCTGGAATACCGCCATCGAATCCCTTAAAAAAGCCATAGAAGCAGAAGGGTTGACCTACCAGGTAGATGCGGGAGGAGGGGCCTTTTACGGTCCGAAGATCGATTTGAAGGTGAAGGATGCCATTGGACGCGAATGGCAGATGACTACCATCCAGTTTGATTTCAACATGCCAGAACGGTTTGACCTGAAGTTTATCGATCACGACGGGAAAGAAAAAAGACCCTTTATGGTTCACCGGGCCCTATTAGGTTCGCTGGAACGGTTCTTTGGGGTACTGATCGAACATTACAGTGGGGCTTTCCCCGTATGGCTTTCCCCCGTTCAGGTTGTGACGATTCCCGTGGCTCCCGCTTTCAATGCCTACGCATCCCAGGTAGCCGAAGCGTTGAAACGGGAAGGGATCCGGGTGGAGGCCGACTTAAGCGATGCTCGGATGAACGCCAAGATTCGTACGGCTCAAACCCAGAAGATCCCTTACATGGTCGTCGTGGGAGCCAAAGAAGCGGAAGGTAAAACAGTGTCCGTCCGTACCCGTGGAGGAGAGCAAATTCCCAGTTTGACTATACAGCAACTGGTAGATCTTCTGAAAGAAAAAATCGAAAGGAAAGAACCCAACTGATGAAATCGAATTCATGGAAAGAATTACGAAAGATAGATCATGAGGTTTACCTTCTGAAACACGTATCCTCTCTGTTAGGTTGGGATCAGGAAACGTACATGCCTTCCCGAGGGATAGAGGAACGGGCAGAACAGATTTCCCTATTGGAGACCTTAATCCATGAGAAGATTACTTCTGAAGCTATGAAAGAAGCTCTAGAGGGAGCAAAAGAAAAACCAGAAATCGAGGAAGAAACAGGAAAAGAAAGTCTTTTTAAACCCCTCACTCCTGTCCATCGTGCCGCCTTCTTGCGAGAGTGGGATAGGAGGGTGGAACGAGCCAGGAAGATCCCAAAAAATTTAGTATCTCGCCTTTCCTATGCCACCAGCGTTGGGCAGGCTAAATGGGCGCAAGCAAAAAAAGAAGCATCCTTCAATCTGTTCAAACCTTACCTAGAGGAGATTTTGATTCTCACCCGGGAACTTGCCGCAGCGTTAGAGTTTAAAGATTCTCCCTATGATCCCCTATTGGATGAGTACGAACCTGGGATGAAGTGCGCTATCCTTACACCCTTATTCGAGCAGCTCCGGAAGGATCTTGCCCCGATGCTTAAGGAAATAATCGCCACCTCCAATGTAGATGATACTTGCCTTTACCTTCCATTTCCCAAGGAAGCGCAGCATGCATTTGGGGAACGGATCCTAAACGCCATTGGATTTCCCTGGGAAAGAGCGCGATTGGATGTTTCGGTTCATCCTTTTACTTCCACCCTTGGGAGGGATGATGTACGAATCACCACCCGATACAATCCCACTTATTTCCCCACAGCCATATTCGGGATCATTCATGAAGCTGGGCATGGACTGTACGACCTTGGGTTTGGGGATGATATCCGAGGTACCATCCTTGCCGAAGGAGTATCTTTAGGCATCCATGAGTCCCAATCGAGATTCTGGGAAAACTGTATTGGCCGTCATAGAGCTTTCTGGACATACTGGTTTCCCATTCTTAAGAATGAGTATCTACCCGCCTTAGAACAGGTTCCTTTCGATACTTTCCTGAAATCCATCAATCGAGTACGGCCGTCCCTCATACGAGTGGAAGCGGATGAGGTTACTTATCCTTTACATATCCTTCTGCGGTATAAACTGGAAAAAGCCCTCATCGAGGACACCCTTTCTCTTTCCGACCTTCCCGCTGCTTGGAACGACGGAATGGAAGAGCTTATTGGAATCAGGCCTTCTCATGATGGGGAAGGCGTGCTACAGGATATTCATTGGTCCATGGGAAGTTTTGGGTATTTCCCTACCTACGCGTTGGGAACCCTCTACGCTGCACAGTTCTTCTCGTCTTTGTTGAAACAATATCCGCTTGTATTGAGAGAAGTGGAACAGGGAAAGTTTGGTACGGTCGTACAATGGCTAAAGGAGAACGTGCATGTCCATGGAAAAGTATTTCCTGCAGAAGAACTCTGCCGGAAAGTTTCTGGCTCTTCTCTCGACTCCAACTATTTTCTTCAGTATGTTCGGGAGAAGTATCTGCACTAATTTTATAGATGGGCATGACGGATGCTTGGGTCCGGTGTTTAGGTTTGAGTACTCTCTTCTTAGGAGCTTCCTTTCATAGGCTCTTCCTGTATTTTTTCCATTTTAAATCCAGAGAAACTAGCCATAGAGAGCTGTCCGTATTCTTGGGTTTACTCAGCTTTGCATTCCTCTGGTTTTTATTGGGGATTTGGGGTTCTTTTCAGAGCTCCTATAATTGGTCAATGGAAAGTGTGGAAGAATTAGGGCCTTTTCTTTCCCTAGGGGCAGTAGGAGGAATCCTGCTGAGTGTGGTTGTTTCGTTTCCTGGGAAAAGCAAGATAATAGGAGTTGTATTGGCAAGTTTGGTCTTCCTCTTCCCCTTTTTTTTCTTGCCTCGGATATTCCAAGGATGGATTCCTGTGTGGGATAGTGTGGAACTTGGTTCTATGGAAATAATCAGATTGGATCGAGAAGGAACTGGGTTGATCCTTACCTATCCTAGAATCGGAGCGGTCTATGTCTATTTGCCTGAACGAAAAGTCACTCTTCAGATACGAGAGCGAAGTCTTTCCCTCGGATACAGATTGTTCTCCCTGCCCCCCCTGTATTGCGAGATCGAAGCCATAGGTAGTTTTATTCTCAAAACCATTTCAAATGAAGCCGATCTATACGGTCGAGTAATCCAGGTTCTTCCTCAACAAAAAGAGCGAAGGGTATTTTTAACCTTGGAGTCTGCGAAAGTATTCACTTCATATTCGATTCGATGCAATTCCAAAGGAGAGTATACAATCGAAGAAGAGTGAGGCTTTCAATCTTTTGAGTTCAACTACCGATAAGCAGGGTATGATGGTAACATTATACAGACGGGATAATCAGGGCCAAACCTATTACTATACTATCCACGATCGCCAGGGCTCTCTCTTTGCTACTTTCATGTTAACCGTCATGTGGGGTAGAAGATTGGAGCACTCAAGGGAAAAAATCTTTACATTCGCGAGTCACCAGGAGATGAATCAAAAAATCCGTGGGATTCTCGATAAGAAATTCCGGGAAGGATATCGGGTTTTGTACTCCTACTTTCGTTCTGAAGATGCCGATGATCTCAAAGCGAAGATTGCTCTTTATCAGGCGTCCAATTCCTAGCATTCCACTTCTCATCTCTTTTCAGAGATGGATTTTTTCACTCGATTTCTTGTTTCTTTGGCTTCGACAAAACCTCGTTTTAGATGAATCACTTTCTCGATCAGCGCTACAACTACTATAATGGCAACGATCCATTCAAGGATAGGAAGCAAGGATTGTAGAGACTTTCCAATGGGAGGGATCTTTTGTCCAATTTCCACACTGAAGAGAAGCATGGTGGAGAACACAGAAGCTTTTCCTAAAATAGTAGCAATGGGGTGAACGTAGCCCTGATAGATCAGGAGGGCTAACATCCCAATAGCTTGAAACGTATACCGAAATAATATCAGAAGAAAGAGCCAGTCGGGGACCATCCGGTATTTCACCAAGATAAAAGAAACGACTATCAAGATGGAATAATCACTGATACTATCCAAGTACTTGCCGATTTTAGTGATCTGCCGATTCCCTCGAGCAATTGCTCCATCGAACATGTCGGAGAGAAATACAAGAAGAATTACCGGAACGAGCACAGCCCAAACTCGATACTTGGGAATCAAAAGCAGTAGGAACCCTGCAAAGGGGGTAGAACTAATTCTAAACAAGGTTATTTTATTTGCAATATTGATTCGATCTAGTTTTTCCCCCGTGGGAATCACGGTGAAATGATCGTGCATGATCGAGAGAAAGATCCACAATCCAATGTGTAGAACAGAGAGAAAAATAATGAAAGCTAGGATGGTAGAATAGGTGAGGGAAATTCTAAAGAGTAGGAGTGTCCCAAAGAATAGGAACAGTTGGAGGCAATACAGAAAACCGATTGTCCAGTTGATACTTTTCAGAATGGGTTCCTGATGCATGGGGCTAATCTAAAAAAAGGATTCACCCGTGTCAATGAACAAATTCTTGACAGAAAAAGAGTTTCTCAATAGGCTTGCCTCATGAACCTGCCCAATCTTCTGACCTCTTCCCGGATCTATCTTTCCCCAGTCTTTTTCCTTTCCTTCTATATTCCTCTATGGACGGGAAGGGGAGGAATCCTTGCTGTGATTCTTCTCTGGGTCATTTACTTTTTAATGGAAATATCCGACGCTGTAGACGGCTCTTTAGCTAGAGCATTGGATCAGGTCACGGATACAGGGAAGTTGTTAGATCCATTTGCAGATGTGGTTTCTCGACTTACCTATTTCGTGTGTTTTGTAGCTACCGGGATCATGCCCGCATGGGCCTTTATCTTGATTATGTACCGAGAGTTTGGGATCACCTATCTACGCATGATCCTATATAGGGAAGGATATGCGCTAGCTGCAAGGAAGGGGGGGAAGCTAAAGGCAGTTCTATATGCGATTGCAGGTGGAGCAGGGTTATTCATCCATACGTGTAGGTTGCTTGGATGGTTTTCTAGCTTTATGGATACAATGATACTTGTGGTAAAAGGGTTATTCGCTGCCGCTGCATTGATTGCGTTAATTTCGTTCATAGATTATCTTCGTGCCTATTATAGATACAAAAGTAAGCTGTAACGAAGGTCACACTGTGGGTGGACTATCTGTCATGAATATTCGATTTTGTGACTATATCCCCTTGACAGTGAGGAATCGAATAATGTAGAGTGCCCTTCGTTTCGAGGAACTGTACTTTTCCATTTTTGTTTCTTTTATTAAGTACCCGCGTGTTCCCCAAGTAATTGGGGAGTGAATGCGTTCGATATGAGCCCTACGATAGAATTATCAAATAGGGCTTGACGGGTTGGGGTGGAGGGGGATACAATAATTGTCCCTGTTGAGAGGGAAAAGTGAAGAAAGTGGGGAAAAGTACTTGACAGGGTGTGGGGGAAGTTGGTATAACGCGTGCTACACGGCAAGGGAAAGTGTGGTAGCCGTGAAGGATACGGATCTTTGAGAGGTGAACCAGTCTTAGTAAGGGGCTGGTTGGAATAGGGAAGGGAAGGAACGAGAAGCTTGGAGGGGTGGGGAGCGGAGTTAGGGGACTAGCTTCGCGACCTATAGACCCTGTGGAGAAGGGAAACCTTTGAGGGGTTAGGGTCGAATGAGAGGATGAGGAATTATCAGGCTTCGGCCTGATAAGGAACATCATGGAGAGTTTGATCCTGGCTCAGAACGAACGCTGGCGGCGCGTTTTAAGCATGCAAGTCGGACGGTAGAGGGGAGCGATCCTCTTGAGAGTGGCGAACGGGTGAGTAACACGTAGGTGATCTGTCCTGGGTTTGGGGATAGCCTGTGGAAACACGGGGTAATACCGAATACGCTCGGGGGCTTTGGTCTTTCGAGGAAAGGCGCGGGTGCGTCGACCTAGGGGGAGCCTGCGGTCCATTAGTTAGTTGGTGGGGTAATGGCCTACCAAGGCGATGATGGATAGCCGGCCTGAGAGGGTGTACGGCCACACTGGGACTGAGATACGGCCCAGACTCCTACGGGAGGCAGCAGCTAAGAATCTTCCGCAATGGGCGAAAGCCTGACGGAGCGACGCCGCGTGGACGATGAAGGCCGCAAGGTTGTAAAGTCCTTTTCTCTGTGAAGAATAAGCGGGGGAGGAAATGCCCCTGTGATGACGTTAGCAGAGGAATAAGCCCCGGCTAATTACGTGCCAGCAGCCGCGGTAATACGTAAGGGGCGAGCGTTGTTCGGAATCATTGGGTGTAAAGGGCGCGTAGGCGGCTTGGCAAGTCTGGTGTGTAAGGCTACAGCTTAACTGTAGTTAGGCGCTGGAAACTGCGAGGCTAGAGTGCAGGAGAGGGAGCTGGAATTCCAGGTGTAGGGGTGAAATCTGTAGAGATCTGGAAGAACACCGGTGGCGAAGGCGAGCTCCTGGTCTGCAACTGACGCTGAGGCGCGAAAGCGTGGGGAGCGAACAGGATTAGATACCCTGGTAGTCCACGCTGTAAACGATGTACACTAGGTGTTGGTCCAGAAGGATCGGTGCCGGAGCAAACGCGTTAAGTGTACCACCTGGGGAGTACGCCGGCAACGGTGAAACTCAAAGGAATTGACGGGGGCCCGCACAAGCGGTGGAGTATGTGGTTTAATTCGATGGTACGCGAGGAACCTTACCAGGGTTTGACATGTGCAGCGAGTCGTGAGAGATCACGATGCCCTTCGGGGGCTGCACACAGGTGCTGCATGGCTGTCGTCAGCTCGTGCCGTGAGGTGTTGGGTTAAGTCCCGCAACG
>CAKZQO010000268.1 GCA_937140905.1 uncultured Spirochaeta sp. | reverse complement strand
CTCCTCAAAGGTATTGAGATTTTCATCGAAACACCTAGGGAGGCCCAAACATACCGTGGCACCTACGCTTTTTACCTGTTCGGGAAGATTTCCCCTACCCCCGCGCCTTCCTCGCTATCCCCTATCCAATCGTATGAAGGGACCCTCCTATACTTCAAACCCTTTGTCCATGAACGGAAACTGTATGTTCAGATACCCTTGCACACCAGGACGGGTTTTACGTTAGCTCCGGACACTGTAATTCTAGACAAACCCCTAGAAAAAGGGGTTTTTCCCCTCCTATTTACCTTTCTTCCCATCATGAAAGGGATTCCCGAACTAGCTTTAAAGGCAGAGTTCAAGGTTCAGGTGCGTCCTTTATTCAAGGATCTAGGTAAAGTTCGCTTTTCAATAAAATCACCCAAAGGTCCGGTTCCCATCGAAAAGACAAGGATTTTTCTGAATGACCAAGCCCTCCAACTGAAGGAGGAGAGCCTCAACATGGAGCCGGGATTAAAGAACTTTCGAATTGAGATTGATGGATTCCCTCCCTTTCAGACCACGGTTGCCCTGGAAAAGGGGAAAGTCGTTACAGTAGAGGCTACCTTTGTTAAAAAGGAAGCAACGGTACACATCAATGCCCCCCTCGGGACCCATGTGTTCGTGGACGGTAAGCCCGTTCCCTTAAGTCAAGGTGAGTTCACCCTGGAACCTGGGGAACATACCTTCAGTTTCCGCATAGGCGACTACCAAGTAAGCAAACGATTCTATATGGAACAGGGGAAAACCTACGGAGTTTCCCTTTATCTTGACATTTTGATAAATGAGGACTAAATTTTTCTTTGGAAAGTTCGATAATGTAGGTGTCGGCTGCATATAGTTCCCCTCCCAGTTTACTATATAAGGCCGATACCCATTAGTTGACCGGTTCTTCGGAACCGGTCTTTTTTTCTCTCCAAAAATTTCTCCAACAAAGGAAACCCTATAGCTTGACAAAGATAGTACCGAATCGTACCCTAGGTTTTATGATCCGCAAGGTACGCCTGGTACTCATTATTACGGCCTGTTGTGCTGTTCTCATAGGAATTGGAATTGGAATTGCCATTGGGGCAACAAAAAATATTCAGAACTTTGAAAACATTGGGGATTACAAACCTGCGGTTCCTACTCAGATCTTGGATATCAAGGATAGGCTCATCACAGAGTTCTTTTCCGATGAAAAACGAGAGATTGTTTCCATAGACGAACTGCCCCGTCATTTGATCTATGCCCTTATTACCAGAGAAGATCAAGACTTCTTCAACCACCATGGGTTCAGTCTTCGAGGTACCTTGAGAGCGGGATTAAACTTGATCCTAGGACGGTATTTCTCTGGAGGAAGTACCATTACCCAACAGATCGCTGGCCACCTGTATGCGAATCGGTCCGAAATTTCCTTTACCCGCAAGTTGAAGGAACTCTGGTGGGCCCTTCAGTTGGAACGAAGTCTGACGAAGTACGAAATTCTAGAATTGTATTTAAATAAAATGTACTTTGGTTCAGGAGTATATGGGGTAGAAGCCGCTAGTCGGTTCTACTTCAACCATTCAGCCCGGGATTTGACTCTGGCAGAATCGGTAGCCTTGGTGATTCAACTGGCAAATCCCGTGCGGTACAACCCCATCCGCTACCCCAACCGTCTGAAAAAAATCCAATACGAAGTACTCCAGCAGATGGTTCGGTTAGGGTATGCGACACAGGAGGATGTGGATCAGTCCTTCGAAGAATACTGGAGCAACTATGATTACACCCGTAGCAGTTCTTCCACCGCCTTCCTGGAACGGGAGGACAAAGCCCCCTATTTCAGTGAATACGTGCGGCAAGAGTTGAACGAGCTACTGTACGGTTCATTGGACATCTATAAGGATGGTTTCATCGTCCATACCACCCTCAACCTGGATTTTCAGGAACGGGCAGATCAACTCATGAGGGAAGGAATTACCAAAGCCAATGCCGATTATCAGGCCTCCTCTGCCAACCGGATGGTATTTGCAGAGGAAAAGTTCATCCCCATCGTTGACCTGATCTCTCTTACCTTCAACATCGAGGATATTCGGGTTGCGGGAACCAAGAGCCGTCAAAAATCGATGACTCTCTATCAGAAGAAGATAAACCCCGTGTTGGATATCGCCTCCATGCTGATGGGTTCGGAGGACCTCAAGTTTGCCGCCCGAATCGGTTACTCTAAAGCGCAAAAAAGCGCCAAGAAGAACACCGTAGAGGGGGCTTTGATTACACTGGAAAATTCAACGGGTTACATCCTGGCAATGGTAGGAGGGAGCCGTTTCGAGAGTATCAATCAGTTCAACCGAGCGGTTCAGGCTAAGGTACAACCTGGTTCCGCTTTCAAACCTCTGTACTATGCTGCCGCAGTGGAACGAAAGAAGATCACCCCCGCTACCATGCTGTACGATGGACCAGTGGTATTCTGGAATGACGACGGAACCCCTTATACACCGATGAACTACAAGGGTGAGTGGCAGGGACCAGTACTGGTTCGCACCGCTTTGGCAAAATCGATGAACGTCCCTTCCTTGAAAATTCTCGATGCAGTGGGATTCGATGCTGCCATACAGACAGCAGCTGCCCTCCTTGGAATCGAAGACCCCAATGAAATCGATCGCACCTTTCCTAGAAAGTATCCGTTAGGGCTGGGAATCATCAGTATTTCCCCCATCCAAATGGCTAGAGCTTTTGCCACCATCGCGAATCAGGGGAAAGAGGTTGTGCCGCTGGCCATCCGGTACATCGAAGATAGGAATGGGAAGATCATCCTGGAACCTGAAAAAGAACTGAGAAACGCTCAGCGAAAGAAAGGGAAAGCCGCCCAGATCATAAGCCCCCAAACAGCTTACATCATGACAGATATCATGAAATCTACCGTTGAGTATGGAACCTTGGCGTACGCGAAAAACACGGTGGACGGTTTCCCCATGCCGATGGCGGGTAAAACGGGAACTACCCAGAACTGGTCGGACATTTGGACAGTGGGATACTCCCCTTACTATACCACCGCCATCTGGTTCGGATTCGATCAACCGGGAAACAGTCTGGGGATCAATCAAACCGGCGCCACAGTTCCCGGTCCTATCTGGGCTCGGTTCATGAAGGATATCCACACGAACCTGCCTCCGAAAGACTTTCCCCGTCCAGACGGTATCGTTAGCATGACGGTCACTGCCCGGTCTGGCTTGATTCCTCCCCCCGGATATTCGGGAAAAACGATTCAGGAAATCTTCATCGCTGGAACCGAACCCAAGAAATTCGACGACTTTCATGAGTTCGAAACAGAGAGAAACCAGATTACCTTAGACCGTTTACGGAATGCCATCCTACCACAGGAAGTTCCCCTAGAAGATACCATGCCAAACGTAGGGTTACAGATTGATCCTCGAATTCTTACGGGATCTTCCTCTCCCTCCTTCAGGCCCTCTACACCCACGAATCAGCCCTCGGGGAAGAAGGAAAGTCGCAATCCTTTACTCGACTGAGAGGTATCCCCATGCAGGTACGAATCGAGGATATAAAAGTGAGGAAACGGGTACGCAAGTCTTTGGGAGATCTCTCCTCTCTGATGGATAGCATGCGAAAGTACGGCCTCCTTCAACCGATCGTGGTAGATCCCGAATACACCCTCATTGCAGGGTATCGCAGGCTTATGGCGGCAAAACAGTTGGGTTGGAAAACGATCCCCGTGGTAGTGGTAAATAGAATTGAGGATATCGATCATTTGGAGATAGAATTGGAGGAAAACATCCAACGGAAAGACTTTACCCTGGATGAATTGTCCATGGGGTCCGTTCGATTGGAAAAGCTACGGAACCCGGGATTCTTCTATAGACTCTGGTTGAAATTGATCCAATGGTTTCGGAAGATATTTCGCAGGAGACGGAAACGGCTCATCCCTTGATTCCCTCAATTCTCTCTTATTCTATGGTCACGGAGAGGAAAGCTCGAGACTCAACACCGCTACTCGTCCATCGGAGGTTTGAACGTAGAGTTTATTTCCTTGGATTACTAGATCGGTTTCTGGAATTACGGATACACGGGAACGCGCAAGGAGCGCCAACGTGGGATCGAACTTCCCCACGAACCACTCGTTTCCTTCCCGAAGGACGGCAAAACAGACAGATTCATGAATCCTAACTTTTCCCAACCCATACACTTCCTCGCGGGATGTAACATGGGCTTGTAGATTCGCGGGATCCAATACAGCAAGTCTACCTCCCACCCCTCCTCTAGCAAGGACTACCAGGTATCCACCTCCAAAGGATTGGAACATCGACTGTTTTAAAGGATACTCGCTGGATCGTACTAGGACATTCCCAGAGTTCTCCTCTAAAAGCACCATCCTCGTCCCTTCTTTTTCCATGAATAGAAACGGGACTGTTTTCGCGACCTGAAGGGCTTTGTTTTCCAGCAGTTCCTGCTGGTCTTTCGCGATAGTTACCCGTTCCTCCCGAAGGGCTTGTTGTTTTTCCTGAATCTGTTTCTCCCTCTCTTTCAACTCCTCCTCTTTTGCCGCAATGGGGGTTTGGGAAGATTTTGTTTCTAGAGAAGAAGGAGTACTTTGCTCCCTTGTTGGTTTTCCTTCTACGCTCTGAACAGGAGGAGCGGGTTGAGACGCAGTTGAAGTAGGTGTTGAAGATGGCTCTGTTTCCGATGGGGCTTTCTCAGAGGGACGAACATCAGGCTTAGGTGCACTGGGCTGGGGAAGACTTGAGGGGGGTGCTTTTGTAGATGACTCTGGTTTCTCGCGAGGCCCTTCAACTTTTTCTTCTGCTTTAAACTTCTCCTTTTCCAACTGGAGGGTCTTTTTTTCCACTTCTAACTGTCGTTCCTCCTCCTTCAGTTGACGTTCCTTTAACTCTACCATTTCTTTCCGAAGAGAGATGCCCCGGTCATCTTGCTTACGAAGTTCCTCTACAACGGGTTTCTCGGTCAATGTTCCTGTTTCAATGCTTAAAATTCCTTTCTTTTTCGGTCCAGAAATAGGG
>CAKZQO010000267.1 GCA_937140905.1 uncultured Spirochaeta sp. | reverse complement strand
GCTATGGCGAAAATGACCTTAGAAGAGTTAAAGAAACTCCGTGAAACGAAGAAGCGAGAACTGGAGAAGCGGGAAATAACTGGCAAAGACATCGAGATCATCGTGGGGATGGCTACCTGTGGAATAGCTGCAGGGGCAAAACAAACCTTAAGCGCCTTCCTCAACGAGCTGGAAGCCCAGAATCTTAGCAACGTCCTGGTTCGACAAACGGGTTGTATGGGATATTGCTACGCGGAACCTACCGTAGAGATCCGCATGCCGGGTATGCCGGATATCATCTACGGCAAGGTAGATCCCGAAACGGCGGTGAAGATTGTTCGGAAACATATTCTGGGAAAAGTGCTGATCAATGATCACATTCTGGACAAACCCGCCGCAGATATCATGAAGAAATAGACATAGGAATGGAGGAATACAATGGCATTTAAGAGTTACGTACTTGTCTGCGGGGGTACTGCATGCCAATCCTCGAAATCGGAAGAAATATACAAGAATTTCATCACCGAACTAGAGGCCGCGGGCATCAAAGACGACGTTCAAGTAGTAAAGACCGGATGCTTCGGGTTCTGCGAAAAAGGACCCATCGTAAAGGTACTGCCCGATGAATCCTTCTATGTGGAAGTGAAGCCTACCGATGCGAAGGAAATCGTCGCCGAGCACCTTGTAAAGGGAAGACAGGTTAAAAGGCTCCTCTATCAGGGAGAGGAAACAAAGAAACATGCCAAAGTAGAGGATATTGCCTTCTACCAGAAACAGTTCCGTATAGTTCTCAGGAACTGCGGCGTGATCAACCCCGAAGACATCAATGAATACATCGCTCGGGATGGATACGCGGCCTTAGAAAAGGTCCTCTTTGAAATGACCCCGGACCAGGTAATCAACGAACTGAAGGTCTCCGGTTTACGAGGTCGGGGAGGCGCAGGATTCCCCACATGGCTCAAGTGGAACTTCACCAAACAGGTAAACGATTCCCCAAAGTACATCGTCTGTAACGCGGACGAAGGAGACCCGGGGGCTTACATGGATCGTTCCACCATAGAAGGGGACCCTCATAGCATCCTGGAAGCGATGATGATTGCAGGGAAAACGATAGGTTCGAACAAGGGATACATCTATATCCGGGCCGAATACCCCTTAGCCATCCACCGTCTCGAAGTCGCCATCAAACAGGCAAAAGAACTTGGATTGCTAGGCAAAGATATTTTGGGTAGCGGATTCGACTTTGATATCGAGTTACGTCTCGGTGCAGGGGCCTTCGTATGCGGTGAAGAAACAGCCCTATTGGCCTCCATCGAAGGCGAACGAGGAATGCCGAAACCCCGACCTCCCTTCCCCGCCGTAAAGGGGCTTTGGCAAAAGCCCACGGTAATCAACAACGTGGAAACCTGGGCCAATATACCCGTGATCATCCTTCGAGGAGGGGCATGGTTTGCCAATATCGGCACAGAAAAATCGAAGGGGACCAAGGTCTTTGCCCTCACAGGAAAGATCCGGAATTCCGGGCTAGTGGAAGTACCGATGGGTACCACGTTGCGGGAAATCATTTATGATATTGGGGGCGGGATCATCAATGGGAAGAAGTTCAAAGCCGTTCAAACGGGGGGACCTTCCGGTGGAGTAATCACTGCAGAGTATCTCGATACTCCCATCGACTACGAGAACTTACAAAAGTTAGGTTCCATCATGGGCTCCGGTGGAATGATCGTAATGGACGAAGATGACTGCATGGTGGACATCGCTAAGTTCTATCTAGGATTCACGGTTGATGAATCCTGTGGAAAGTGTGCTCCCTGCCGGGTGGGTGGAAGACAACTGTTGAATTACCTAGACAAGATTTCGAAAGGTAAAGCGACCCGGGATGATATCACGAAAATGAGGCAGATCGGTAACGCAATGAAACGGGCCTCCCTCTGTGGTTTAGGGCAAACAGCTCCAAACCCCGTCCTCTCCACCCTAACCTACTTCGAGAAGGAGTACTTGGCTCACATCGATGATCGAACCTGTCCGGCGGGTAAGTGTAAAGATCTCATTACCTACTCGATCCTGCCGGAGAAATGCATCGGGTGTGGACTTTGCGCTCGTCGGTGCCCAGTGAACTGCATCACGGGTGAAAAGCGTCAACCCCATGTGATCGATAAATCCGCTTGTATCAAATGCGGCGAGTGTTACTCGGTATGTAAGTTTGGCGCGGTAATGCGCAAATAGCAAAATGGAGGATAGATCCTGTGAACGCGAAAACAGTTAGCATAAAAGTGAACGGGATGCCGTTCTTTGTCCATGAAGGTACGACGGTACTCGAGGCCGCCAAACTAGTGAACGTGAAGATACCTACCCTTTGCTACCATCCCGATCTTCCGGCGTGGGCTGCCTGTGGAATCTGCGTCGTAAAAGTGGAAGGCTCACCGAAAATGTTTAGGGCTTGCTCCACCCCCGTGGAGGATGGAATGAGCATCATTACCCACGATCCGGAAATCGTGGAAGTACGGAGAACCGTGATCGAGTTGATCCTTTCTACCCATCCGAACGACTGTCTGCAATGTCTTCGAAACCAGAACTGCGAACTCCAGCGGTTAGCCGCCGAGTTCGGTATACGGGAGATGCCCTTCGAGTACAACATCAACCAGATTCCAGTAGACGATTCTACCACTTCCCTTATTCTAAACCCGGAAAAATGCGTGAAGTGCGGTCGGTGCGTGAAAGTGTGTCAAGGAATGCAGAACGTCTGGGCCATTGAGTTCCTCGGTAGAGGAGACTCAACCCGTATCGCTCCCGCGGGGGACGTGCTACTAGCCGAAAGTCCCTGCATCAAATGCGGACAATGTTCCGCTCACTGTCCTGTGGGAGCCATCTACGAGAAGGACGAAACCCAGAAGGTATGGAAAGCTCTGCAGGATCCTACCAAGCATTGCGTGGTGCAGATCGCTCCTGCTGTGCGAGTTGCACTTGGGGAAGCTTTCGGGTTGGAACCGGGCACCTTGGTAACCAACAAGGCGTACGCAGCCCTACGGAGGTTGGGTTTCAAAGGGATATTCGACACGAACTTTGGAGCGGACCTCACCATCATGGAGGAAGGTTCCGAGTTCGTAGAACGGTTTGTGCATGGGAAGGGAGATCTTCCTTTGATTACCTCCTGCTGTCCGGCATGGGTAGACTATCTAGAAAAGTACTACCACGACCTCATTCCCCTCTTCTCAACCGCAAAATCCCCCCAAGCGATGGTAGGTGCCTTGAGTAAGACCTACTATGCGGATAAGAGTGGGATCGATTGCAAGAACATCTTCATGGTATCCATCATGCCTTGCACCGCGAAGAAATACGAGATTGTGCGCAGTGAATCCATGTATTCTTCTGGCTGCCAGGACATCGACGTGTCCATCACCACCCGTGAGCTCTCCCGCATGATCAAGTCGGCGGGGATCGATTTCTTAAACCTTCCGGATGAGGATGCGGATGCGCCTCTGGGAATCTATACCGGCGCGGGTACCATTTTTGGCGCCACGGGTGGAGTAATGGAAGCGGCTCTCCGAACCGCTTACTTCCTAGTAACCGGGCAGGAACTGAAGAACGTGGATCTAGAGGATGTGCGAGGAATCGAAGGAATCAAGGAAGCCCGTATCCGAATGGCGGGAAAAGAAGTCCGGGTGGCCGTAGCTCATCAGATGGGAAACATCGAACAGGTCCTGGACATGGTTAGAGAGGCAAAGGCCAAGGGTAAGGAATTACCCTGGCACTTCATCGAAGTGATGGCCTGCCGTGGCGGATGTATTGGAGGAGGTGGACAACCGTATGGAGCGACAGACGAAATCCGCAAGAAACGGATCGCGGGTATGTATAAGGACGACTCCACCCAAAAGATTCGCTGTTCCCACCAGAACCCCGCCATCAAGCAGCTCTATGCGGAGTTTCTGGGAAAACCCCTGAGCCACAAATCCCACGAGCTCCTGCATACCAAGTACACTCCACGGCCTCTGTACACGAGGTAACTTCGGGTTTCTGGTAACACATTCATACGTTTTAATGCACAGAGGTTCTTGAGAGGGCCGTTCCAGAAGAGCGGCCCCTTTCTTTTATATGAGTATATCCATACTGCACGGGTTCAAAGGATCGTGGAAGAAGGATGGGGAGAGGTATTCCCCTCTTTCTCAATGCTTCTTTTAAACTCCTTCGCAGAGATCCCTACGGTTTTCTTGAATACGTAACTGAAATAATTTGGATTCTTGAAACCCACTTCATAGGCGATCTCGGTAATAGTTAACTTTCCTTCAAGTAAGTATTTCTTTGCCATTTGGATCCTTAAGTTCGTCAAATATTCACTGAAGGTGATACCCATCTCTTTCTTGAAAAGATGCAAGAAATAGGACGGGCTTACCCCAATGTATTCTGCCACCTTCTTGAAGGTAATAGGATATTTATATTTCTTCTCAATAAAATCCTTAGCCTTCGAAATATACAGGTTCGTTCGTTTCTGGTATTGATTCCTTACCGCTGCCACTGAGAAATGAATCACCTCTTTAAGAACTCGTTCGATCTCCACTATCTCTTTTGCGTTGCTTATATACTTAACACTCTTCTCTACCAAATCGTTCAATTTATCCCGATCTTCGTTCTTCACATCTACGATGTTCACCAGCGAACCGATGATTTCATACGACTTTAACTTCATGGAAGAAACATTTTCCATCGCCCATGTTTTCAACTTTCTCAAGAAATCTTCTATTGTTTGTTCTATCTGATGGATATCTCCAACCTTAATCCTTTCGATCAGGAGTTGTTTTTCTCTATAGGGATATGGCTGTGGATCATTCTCGATCTGTTTGATGTTTCGGTAGTAGACAACCCCTTCGATTTGATTGTTCTCAGCGTACTTTTTCGCAAGCATGGCTTCATAGAAAGACTCTGCTATGAGTCCAATGCCAGTCTTTATGCTTCCGATTCCTATCACTATCGATTCTTTTCCAACTTCTTTGATCCGTTCACCAACTCTTTCGAATATCTCTAGATTCTTATATTCATCGTTCGGTCTATCTACTCTCAACAAGACACCTAACGTGTTACCAAATATAGGTAAAGTGAGAATCGACTCTTCGGGGTAGTATTTCGACAGTTGTTTTTCCACTATTTCTTCAATCTTGGTATGGAACATAGAGCCTACACGATCACTGGGTATAGGTTTCATTTGAAGCACAGCTGCGCAATTGATTTCGGTATTCTTACCAATACAGGACAAGATTTCTACGATCTCTTTTTCCCCAATATCGTTTGAAAACAAGCGATTCACAATTTCATATTTCAATAGGGGAAGGGTCTTCTCGTGAAAGATATTCAATTCTTTGATATCGTAGAGCACACTTCCGCCGAATAACATCGTGATGACAATCGAAGTCACATAATAGATCCACCACTGCTTCAAGACCGATCCAACGATAAACGAAAGGGCGAATACCAAAATGCCTGCATTGATGAAAAAGTTCTTTTTGAAAAAGAAATTTGTTTCTGTTCTATGTCTCGCTACCTTTAACAATCTTAATAGAGAAAAAACGAGAAGGACGACTCCAATCGATGTCTGCGCAAATAAAGTAACCTCCCTTCCATAATAGGGAGGAGTCTTCGAAGGAGTTAAATTGTCGTAGGCCGTCAACCCATAGAGCTCGAAGAGGGTATAACTATCCTTTGTTCCCAAGGTGTTGAAGATAACGTATAGAATTCCCAATAGCACACAAAAGACAATCACCAATCGATTCGTTCTAGGAGCTTCATTATCCAAAACTTCTGAAGCAAGGATGATGAGAGGTGCTACGACTGCACAGAGGAGGAATACCCGAATATTGACTATGACAAGGGGCCAGGGGAAAGGACCGGCCAGAATTTGGAGGGGTCTTCCTATAAGGAATACAGTAAAGAATATGAGGAAGAGTTGAAACAACCGTAAACTGGAAGATTTGACATACGATGAAACAGAGAAATAAAAAATGTAGACCAACAAGATAATGCTGGACAGGCAGGGAACGATGATATTGGAAAAAAAGATCATTAAGGGTGACACAATCCCTCCCTCTATTCTTATAGGGACATTGTTCCCAATCAAGTCCCAAACACTAGATTCGGCAGAAAAAGCACTAACTCCGGTATAAAGGTCAATAGGATCAGTAAAAAGATCACGGATAACACAAAAGGAATTGATTCCTTTATATATTCATCGGTGGGACATTCTAATAGGGAACACACGGTGTAGAGGACTACTCCCACAGGCGGCGTCATGCTTCCCATGGTGATCATCGTCATCATCAGAATCCCAAAATGCACGGGGTCCACTCCGGCAGCCTTTACGATAGGGAGGAAGATAGGTGTCAATAAAAGAGTATTCACCGTAGGTTCCATGAACATCCCCGCTAGGAACAAGAATCCCAGAATGATAAGCAGTAAGAGAGTTGGATTCGTCGTGATTTTTGCCAAGAACACCGCGATGGCTTGGGGAGCTCGGTTTACAATGATCACATACCCAAAAATAGAGGAACAAATGATGATCAGCATGATGATTCCATTGTCGATAGCTGTTTGATAGAGAGCTTCAAAGAACTTCTCCCAGGTCAACTCCTTATATACAAACTTACCGATCACGAAGGCATACACCACGGCAAACGCTCCTGCCTCTGATGGGGTAAATACCCCAAACCGAATCCCCACGATCAAGATGATAGGAAAAATCAAGGCGTAGACATTCTCTTTCGTGCTCTTAAGGATTTCTTTAACGGTAGCCGGCTTTTCCCGTTCTGGTTGATAGTTTCTTCTATGAGCAATGATCGAGGCAACAATCATCATGAAAATCGCCATCAGTAATCCTGGCACGACACCTGCCACGAATAGCTTTCCAATGGAGACTTCCCCCACATATCCAAAAAGGATCAATCCGATACCAGGAGGAATCGTCGCAACAATCAAAGAGCTCAGTCCGATCACCGCGGCGGTATATCCCTTGGAATAGTTCTTTTTGATCATCGTAGGGCCCAAGATCCTTGACTCCATCGCCG
>CAKZQO010000266.1 GCA_937140905.1 uncultured Spirochaeta sp. | reverse complement strand
TTGAACATCCTCCTATACGCAGTGGATCGATCTTCCGTGCATCATAGAAAGGGAAGAGAAGGGCTTTGCCACATTTCAAAGATGTCCAATAAACGAATCAATTCGGTAAACGATGTCCTGTCCCTCAACCAAGAGGTAATGGTGAAGATCATCGAAATCGACAAGATGGGGCGGATCAACTTAAGTCTTCTGTTAGATCCCCCGAAAGCGGATACGGTAAAGAAGCCTATAGGGAAGTAAGGGATGGATCGTATACGGGTAGAATACCTTGGGGAAAGCTCCTCAGTACCGCAGTATGCCAGTGAACATGCAGCGGGAGCCGACCTAAAGGCTGCCCTGACCGATCCTCTGACCCTATCTCCAGGAGCTACCGCCCTTGTGCCAACGGGATTACAGATCGCGATTCCTAATGGCTACGAAGGGCAGGTGAGACCCAGATCGGGGATGGCGTTGAAGCATGGTCTCACCGTACTCAACTCTCCTGGCACGATCGACTCGGACTACCGGGGAGAAGTAAAGATCCTCTTGATCAATCTCGGACCTGATCCGGTTACCATCCATCCAGGAGATCGGATTGCGCAGATCGTGTTCACCCCCGTCGTGCAGGCAGAGTTCGTTCCTGTTCGAGAACTTTCCCCCTCTAGCCGAGGAACAGGGGGATTTGGGTCGACAGGGTGAACACTCGATCCTATCGAAAAATCTATGGATACATTGGCTCGGAATTTATCTTTTCTACCTTTACTGCCTTTCTATTCTTTTTCTGTGTCTTTTTCATAAACCAGCTCCTTCTTTTAGCGGAAGAAATTCTTTCCAAGAAGGTACCTTTCATCGATGTAGCTCGTTTGATCTTCTATTCTTTGCCTGCCATCGTGGCATTTTCTGCACCCTTCTCCGCTCTGGTAGGATGTTTGATGGCGGTTGGGAAGTTCGCTTCTTCCAACGAAATTATAGCATTCAAAGCATCAGGAATCCCGCAGAGTCGACTCTTTCTCCCCATTCTTATTTTGGGAGGAATCTTTTCCATCCTTTCTTTTGGAGTGAACGATTATTTTCTACCTTGGGGAACGGTTAATTTCACCAAATTGTACCGGAAGCTTCTCTATACTCATCCTGAACTAGAATTGGAGAGCTATTCTATAAAAAATTACCAGGACAGTATTCTTACGAATGGTTTAGTAGATTCGAACGCCATCCATCAAATCCTCATTCTAGATAAAGATCCAGATGGGGCCAAACGAATTATTACCTCGGAGATAGGCTATCTGGACAAATCGATCCCGGGGGTGATCCAGTTAGTTCTTCGAGGAGTGACTCTCCTTTCCGTAGGGGGGAGAGAAAAAGAACGGTATACCTATTCCTTTGCAGAACAGATGTCCTATAATATCCTGTTGAAAAATGTTTCCATTTCCTTCCGGGGGCTCGGCCCAAGAGAGATGAGTTCTTATGATGTATACAAAGAGATACAAAAAAAGATAAAAGATTTAAACGATAGAATACAGGAGCAGAATCTTCGAATACAATCGTTACGGTTACGATACCTGTACGAGTATACTGAGGGGGTTCGCATGATCATTCAGAACCCATCTGCCTTTGGAACAGTACGAGAAAACTTGTTACGGCTATCCCACCAGATCGAGCAAGAAAAAAACCGGCCCGTTCAGGATCGATCTCTTCAATTATACCTCATTGAGTTCTACAAGAAGTTTTCCATCCCTGCCGGTTGCATTTTTTTTATCATCTTTGCGTTTCCTACAGCTTTATTTACCAAACGGAGCGGAAAAGTGGTAGGATTCGGTTTAGGATTACTAGTTTCTATTTTCTATTGGGGTATGCTGGTAGCAGGTCAAACCCTGGGAGTCAGGACCTCCTTTTCTCCCTTCCTTTCCATGTGGATTCCCAACTTCGTTATTTTATTTCTAGGGGCTTTTTCTTTTCTTCTAAGAAGACATAGGTAGGAGAAGAAAGATGATTAGACTCCATCGACTTCTCATTCGGGAGTTTCTTCCCGTTTTTCTCACCAGTCTCCTCTTTTTCATTATGATTTTGGAAATGGTGGATCTCTTTGCCAACCTGTGGCGATACCTAAACCAAGAGGTTCCCCTATCCGCCATTGCAAAAATTCAAGGGTTGTATCTTCCCAAATGTGTCTCCTATTCCATTCCTATCGCCCTTCTGTTCAGTATTGCCTATACCCTTGGCGATTTTCACGGGAAAAATCAATTGATTGCCGTACTAGGAGCAGGAATTTCGTTGTTTAAATTCATTCTACCCTTGTTAATAATGGGAGTTCTTCTCTCCCTTTTCAGCTTTTACTTCCAGGAGCATCTGGTAATCGACACGTACAAGGCAAAGAACGAACTATTTCGAAGCGTATTAAACACCAGCACCAGCTTCAGTAATTCCAACGTGACTATTTTAGGAGATGATGTAGGTACCGTGTATCACGCGGATTATTACGATGA
This sequence comes from uncultured Spirochaeta sp., assembly GCA_937140905.1. Taxonomy (GTDB): domain Bacteria; phylum Spirochaetota; class Spirochaetia; order DTKZ01; family DTKZ01; genus DTKZ01. The sequence continues at coordinate 16,321 of CAKZQO010000266.1, read as the reverse complement.
TGACCGACGCACCTTGATGGGTGTATTGGTGGCTCAACGGGATTCGAAAGGGAATCTCATCGCACGAATCGATGCAGAATCGGCAGAATGGAAGGGAACCTTCTGGGAACTGCGGAACGCTCGAATCCTTTCCAAAAAAGGGGAAGATTTCCTAGAGGAAAAGGTTGCCCTTTATCCGGCAACGACTCTCTCTACCCCTCCTATACGCTTTCGAAAAATGACGAAAACGGTGGACGAGATGCGTCTCCCGCAAGCCCGGGAGTGGATTGAATCCCTACGGAAGGCTGGACTTCCCTATAGGGAAACCTTGACCGAATACTATAAACGGTTTAGTTTTGCCGCATCTCCATTGGTAGTTTCCGTATTTGCAGGGTTGGCAGGGGCTATGTTTCGAAAGAACATTCTTCTGATGAGTCTATTAGTAAGTCTCGTTCTTTCGGTCCTGTACTATGTCATACAGATGATGATGGTTCTACTGGCGAAGTTAGGATACATTGCTCCCCTAGCAGGGGCTTGGTCGGCCTTTTTTCTATTCCTTGCGGGAAGTATTCTCTGGATTCGTGCGTATCGGATGTGAATGGTTTCCAGTTGAGTAGGGGGCTAGAGGTGAATGGGAAAGAGAACGGAGAAGGATTGTTCCGCGTAACTGCTCAGGATCCCGAAGGGAAGGCTCGAACCGGGGTTCTGAACCTTCCCCATGGTCCTGTGGAAACTCCCGTATTCATGCCTGTGGGTACCCATGGTACGGTGAAAGCAATGATCCACGAGGAACTGGAAGAAATCGACTTTCCCCTTATTCTGGGCAATACCTATCATCTGTACCTTCGACCCGGAATACAGGTTCTACAGCACTTCAAGGGACTTCATTCGTTTATTGGATGGAGACGCAACATCCTCACCGATTCCGGTGGGTTTCAGGTCTTTTCTTTGACTCCCTTTCGAAAGATCACGAAGGAGGGAGTCAAGTTTCGTTCCCATATCGATGGATCATCCCATTTTCTCACCCCTGAACTAGTGGTGGAGGTACAGCGAATCTTTGGAAGCGATGTGTTGATGCCTCTCGACGTCTGTACTCCCTATGGAATTACTTACAAAGAAGCATGGAAAGCGGTTGAGCTTACCACGGAATGGGCAATTCGGAGCAAAAAAACCTGGGAAGCGACGAAGGCTCAAAGTAGTGGTTTTCTCTTTGGGATTGTACAGGGGAATTTCTTTCCAGATCTCCGGGAAAAAAGTGCGGAAGAAATACTCAAACTAGAGCTTCCGGGGACAGCCATTGGTGGTCTCTCGGTGGGAGAACCCTTCGAAACCTTTCTAGAACTCCTTTCGCACACGGTCCGATTTCTACCTGCTGGTAAGCCACGCTATCTCATGGGGATCGGGACGCCAGAGTTCATTTTGGAAGCAGTAGACCAGGGAATCGATATGTTCGACTGCGTGTTTCCCACCCGCATTGCCCGAAACGGTACGGCCTTCACCCGAACCGGGAGAATTGCCCTAAAACGGGAGGCTTTTACCTATTCGGAGGAACCGTTGGAACCCTCCTGTACGTGTAAGGTGTGTCAGCGGTACTCGAGGGGATACATCAGACATCTTTTCAAAGCGGGAGAAATATCGGGTCCCGTGTTACTGACCTACCATAATCTCCACTACTTGAACCAACTCGTGAAGGAAATCCGTTCTGCCATTCGGACAGGAACTTTCCAAGCTTTCAAGAAGGAGTTCCTTTCCCAGTGGGAATCCCCTCTGTACAGGTCTTTACCCGAGTCCGACGAGTTTCCAACAGAGGATAGCCTAGCGAACCCTTACCCAAGCGAGAAACCCTTCTAAGGAGACAAGGGATGGAAGAACCTTCTATTCGACGCAGCACCGTCTCTACGATCGTCGTTATGGTGTGCACCTTCCTGTCCCGATTATTCGGATTTGTTCGCATTGCCGTTATCGGTGCGATTTTCGGTGCCAGTGGAGAAGCGGATGTGTTGAATGCCGTGTTTACCATCCCCAATAACCTCCGCAAATTGATGGCAGAGGGAGCACTCTCTTCGGCCTTCATTCCCGTGCTATCCAAGTCCATTGTGCAGAATCCCACACAAACCCGTAAAATCGTGCAGAACATCCTTTCCTTCCAGGGAATGGTCCTTATTCCCATCCTTATTCTGTCGGTCGTGTTTGCCTATCCGATCGTAAAAGTCCTATTGGATTTTCCTGAGATGGAGCGAATCCATCTAGCCACGAAACTCTTTCGATGGATGATTCACTATCTCCTCTTGGTAAGTATTTCCGCGGTGCTGATGGGGGTTCTGAATGCTCACCATCGATTCCTCGTGCCCTCCATCACCCCTATCCTGTTTTCCATTTTCGTGATCTCTTCGGTCCTCCTGTTCTGGAAACAAATGGGGATTTTTTCCATGGTGGTAGGTGTACTTGGAGGGGGAATCGCCCAGGTCCTGTTCCAACTACCTCAATTTTATGCTCATGGATACACATTAAAGCCAGATTTTCAGTTCAATAATCCTCCCTTTCGCCAGATCTTAAAGCAATGGGCCCCTGTGGTTCTCACCGCCTCGATCTATACGATCAACGAGCAGATCGCGATCCGGTTTGCCACTGCCTTAGAGGATGGGAGTACCTCGGCCATGAGTAACGCGTTGGTGTTCTGGCAGTTGCCTTTTGGGATCTTTTCCGCTTCCGTAACAACGGTTCTGTTCCCTCGCATGAGTCGACAGGCTGGATCATCCGACTTTCAAGGGGTTAGGAGAACCGTTGAACACGGATTTCGATACCTTATCATCCTCCTCATTCCATCCGCTTTGATCCTAACTCTTCTAGGAAAAGAGGTGATCGCAGTGGCCATGCAAAGGCGGAATTTCACCTCCTTTCATACCCTTCTTACCTTCAAAGTTCTCGTTGGTTTCAACGTAGGCCTTCTATCGGTCGGGGCCTTCAACTTTTTTCAGCGGTTCTTCTACTCTCTCGATGATTACAAGACCCCTCTCCTAACGGCCCTCTTGGTATGCGGTTTAGATATCCTTCTCTCTTTGATCCTAAAGGAAACAGCTCTCCGGGTATCAGGCCTTGCCTACGCTAATTCAATTTCCTTTACTCTAGGCCTTATCATCATGTACGTTAAGACCGATAGTAAGATCGGTCCCCTCGACTTATGGGGAATCCTTGGAACCCTTGGGAAGGTGATCCTATCCTGCTTGCCTGTGGCGGTTCTCTGCATACTAGTGAAATCCTTTTCCGGGGAACTTTGGAAAGAGGGGAGTAGCCTACGGGGGTTGGGATTCCTCCTCCTAACAGGATTAGGTGCGGGAGGAGTGTTACTTGGTATGTATAGGGTGCTAGGAATCGAGATCCTCCCCCGACGAAAGGACAAGAGCGAAGTCGACCCAGGGAAGATACGATGAAACAGGCCTGTTTCCTTTTGGTTCTACCCTTGTTCTTCCGATCCCTCTTAGGGGATCCCCTATGGGGAGAAGAAGTTTCTACCTCTGCGCAGGGTTCGTCCCCAACACTACAGGAATCCGTCCTGGAAGAGCGGAAACAGGTATTCAAGTATGGAACAGAGGGGGAAATCCTCGAACTTATGAAGACTCTCCAGGACCAGAAGGATCGGTCCATGATGGAACCGGTCCTCACCCTGTTGGATGGAAAGATCTCTCGAAAACTCACCCGGACGATCTTCGAGTTCCTCCGAACCCTCGAATGGGCAGATCCCAAAGGGGAAGAGTACGCGGTAAAACTCCTAAAGGCTCAGGAAGATTTGGATCAGGAAACGATCCTTTCTTTGCTTCAGTATTTATCCCTACCGGCGCTACAACCACAGGTAGAGGTAGTGCTTCCCTTATTGAAGGATTCAAGACGGCGTATCGTAACCGCAACCGTTCGTTATTTAGGGAAAAAGGGGAATGAAGGGGTAATTCCACAACTAATTGACCTGTTCAAAGGGCAGGAAGCGGATGAGGACCTCCGCACAGCCGTTTTGACCGCTTTAGGGGAGTTAAAAGCAAATGGCGCAGTAGAGTTTCTCCGTTCGATTTTGGACAATCCAGACGAACGGTTGGTGTACCGACGATTCGCCTGCGACGCGTTGGGAAAAATCGGAGCCTTAGAGGCGTATCCCAGCATAAAGAAAGCATTGGAAGAATCGGACAACCTCCTTCGAGCGTACGCTGTAAGCGCTATCGGGGCCTACAAAGAACCCGAGGTAGAGGAGATCCTATTGAAGGCATTGCGGGACGATTTTGCCCGAGTTCGGGTTTTTGCCGCCGAACAGTTGGGAAACCGAAAGAGCTCCGCTGCGGTAGAGATGCTCATATACCGGATTCGACGGGATTCAGACAAACAGGTACGTCTTTCCAGTCTAAAGGCCCTAGTTGATATTGGTTCGGAAAAATCCTTTTCCTTTCTTCAGGACCTTCTGTTGGATGACAAAGCTTCTCTGGAGCTGCGGATAGAGACGATACGGCTATTCCTACAAAATCCAACCGAGGGGGGAATGAAAGCCCTGCGAACCCTTATTGAGCGGGAATGGACCAAAGAGAACTCTCGCCTCCTCGATGAAGCCTGTAAGCAACTTTCCCTGCAAACCGCTTCAGGGAACGAGGATCTCTATCAAAAGATGCTGAGTCATAAATCCTTTATCATACGAATCTACGGAATACGGGGGATCGGTCGAAACAATATCCGAACGGCTACCGATCAACTCCGTCAGTTAGTGAAAGAAGGAGCTTCCCCCCAAGAGAAGAAGGAAGCTCGCCTCGTGCTGGACCAGTGGGGGGTTGCACCCTGAACCTATCTTCTAAATAAGGTTCCTTCAGGTTTCAACTAGAACTCGACCGGAAGAATATCTTCCACTAGGTATTGGTATTTGCGTTCGTTGATCACGAAGGATAACACATCTCCCTTTTTCCCTTTGGAAAGTTCGTTCCCCAGGGGCGAGAGATAGGAGATGATGGATTTGCTAGGATCGGATTCCCAGGGTCCAAGAATCGTATACTCCTCCTTTTCGTTGGTCAGTAGGTTTTTAAGGATCACCCGAGTTCCAAAACCAATCCGAGAAGTATCGATGTCTTTGGGGAAAATTACCTGAGCCCGCTCTAGTTCTTCCTTCAATTTGCCAACCGTGGTATTAAGGATTTCCTGTTTCTCCTTTGCCGCCTTGTACTCTGCATTTTCCCGCAAGTCTCCCAAAGCCCTAGCTTCTGCAATTTCCTTGGAGTTGTTGGGAATCTCCACATCGAGGAGATACTTGAGGTACTGTTGTTTCGCCTCATAACTGGAAGGAGTAGTGAAGAATCCCCGGGAAGCGACCACTTCTTTTTCGCCTTCCCCAATGAACTTGAACTGAGGGAACCGTTTCTGGATCACGGTGCGGAGATCCACCTTTATTCCATCCTCGATGGAATGAGAATCCCAAATGAGGGTGTACACGCGGTGGATCGATTCTTCCTCTGCTTGCAGGAAGTACTGTTCTACATGTTTTTCGTCAAAGAGATAGGAGAGGATCTGCTTTAGGAGTTTCCGGTTCGTTGCGGAATCTTTCTTGTTTTCGATATCCCGGTAGCATATTTCGGCTAGGTGGATCAGACTGATGAGGATCTTTTCGAAGGAAACCTTCAAAGTTTCATACCATTGGGGAGTGAAGTAATTCCGTACTAACCACACGAAGGCTTCCCGGTACTCCTTGTATTCGCTAACTACCTGTAGAAAGAAGGTTTTCACCCTATCTTCGTAATGGGATGACAGCAATTCATCGAGGATCGATCGGGTAGGGTAATGGGGAAAGATGGAAAGATAAATCTCCGGCCAACTTTTTAGATTCTTCTTGATTTGAGACAGCAGTTCTTTCTTTATATCTGCATGAGGGATCTTGAGAAACACCTCTACCACGTTCTCCGTTTCGGTCAAAAGCTCTTTTAAATCGATGGGAAACCCAGGATTCAGGAAAGGGTATTTGGCAATGATCTTTCGCACTAGGATGGCGCTAGAAAGCACATACTCGTTCACCGTGGAGTAGGAACGAAGGAAGGACACGAAGTACTCGAACATCTCGGCAAAGGCATCTGTTCCCGGTTCCACGCTTTTCAATTCGAAGGCATATTCTTCGATGATCTCGAGGCGACTGAAGAAATCTTTTTCCGATTTGAACCGGTTCAGCATTTTTTCTTCCAAAGATACCGGATACTCCCTCACCTCGTAGAAGTCTACCTTGTCGGACAAACTGCCGAAGTTATTGTCTTCTTTGAGGATTCTCCGAGCTTCGGAACTCCATTGGTTCCATTCTGTAGGTGTAAGGATAGAGGGAACCAACTCTGCCTTGATTCTCTTCATGTCTGCAGCGTTATCCAGGCTCTTGATGACGATTTTCAGGGCCCATGGAATATCTTCCTTGATCTTCTTTCTCAATTTTTCCTTAGGCATGGCAGTTTTCAGTACCCAGATGTGCTGTTTGCTGAGGGTTTGGAGAGCGCTGACCGCCATCTTGAGAGACATTTTATGGTTCCGTTTTTTTACGAAGTCTATTTCGATGGTGTCGTCTTTGATGGACTTGATCTGTCCCACTCCCCATTCTCGATGGTACACGAAGTTCCCTGCATCGAAGGAGATGTGCTTTTCGAAATCCGAGATGGCGTCGTGGACGTTTCTCCAGCTTTGGGTGAGGTTGGATACTCGAATGTACTCTTCCAATTGGCTATGGTAACTGTATTTCTGGCGGTAGCACTCCACGATTTCTTTCCTAGCCCAGGAGTTCTTGCTATCGTAGGTGAGAATTCGTTTCAATAGTTCGATCGCCTTATCCCAATCTTTCTTTTTCTTGTAGTAGGGGTATAGGTCTTCCAATAGCTGGATGGCTCGTTCTTCCGATAAGGTTTTAGCTACTTTCTTCTCGGCATGGTAGAAGAACTCCGATTCCTCTGGACAGAGAGAAATAAGTTTCTGCCAAACCTCCCGAATGTTATTGAAGAGTTTTTTATTAATGTAGCGGTGGAGAGCTTTCTTGTAGTAGTCTACGGCCTCCTCTAGGTTTCCTTCCTTCTCTTTCAGCTCTGCCAAACTCTTTACGATATCAGCCTCTTCGAAATCCACCCGGATGAGCCGTTCCCAAATGGAATGGAGTTTTTCCGGCATGTTTTCGTTGTTGTAACAGTCCAGCAAGGTACGGAGGGCGAATTTATTTTCCCCGTACTCGAGGATCTTGTTGCAGAGATACTCCACGATATTCCATTTGTGGTTATCCACAAAAATCGTTGTCAGAGTTACCAGTCTACTGTCATCCACGAACTGTTGACTCAACGCTAGGATTCCGTAGAGGTACAATGCGATGATACTATTCTTCGTGTGGTGTAAATGTTCATCGCAGATGGCTTGCACCTCACTAGCGAGGTTTTCTTGGAGGATTTCCTTGATGAGGGTGTCTAGATCCTCGAAGTTCTTGATGGTATAACTATTCAGGGTCGCTCGAGTCCATTTTTCCTCGTTTAACATCTCCCGTACTCGGCGAAGGATTTCTTGTGCCCGGGGGGAAGCCGATTCCGAGGCCTTGTTAGGATCGTTAGTTTTTACAACTTCATTCATCTCATTACTCCTGCATTATTTTGTATACTGTTCATAAATCGAAGGGTGAATATGTTTGATCTTTAATAGCACTTCATCGATTTTGCTTTTTTCCTCTTTGATGGACAGGTAATGGTCAATCAACCAGAAGTACCGGTTCAACAGCCTTGGGACTAAGAGTTCTTTTTTTTCCGGATGTTCCCGGAGTTCCATCTCCAGCATGTAGATCCCTTGACGGAGTTTTCCGTACTCTATGGAACGAAGTTCCCTCTTCACGTTGAACACCCCTAAAAGTACTCCATAGACCGGAATCCACTCCGCCAGGTACGGAGGGGTATACCCAAACTCCTCGAGTTTAGAGATCAGTCGCAGGATCATTTCCGATTCGAGGAGGGCTAAGTCGACCCCCTGAGGATTGAGAAAGAAAGCTTCCCGGAAAAACACCTTGGAAAGTTGCATCTCGTTCACCAAGGCATAACAATCAGCCAGCTCTCCCAATATTTCACTTTCCTCCCTCTTCATTCCGTTGGCAGTGGAAAGGTACTTGAGGGCGCTATCGTAGGAACCTAGCGCCTTATGGCAACGCCCGATTCGAAGAAAAAGGTCAGCATCCTTGCTTCCCGTATGGGCATTGTACAAGCCTTCGTACAAGCCTAGACATGTCTGGAACACCAGACGTTTGAGGGAAGAGGTGCACATATCGGAAAGGGAACCAAGTTTCCTGTAGAAAGCAGGGAACACTTTCCATTGGGAAATCAAGTATTCTGCTCGCTCGAAATCCCCTTCCAGAGTACGGGAGGTATCGAGCCGGTCCTTCCAATACTGGGCACACTTCAGGGCGAACACTACCTCTCGATGTTCGAAATCGATTTCGAAGCCCTTTTCTAGCTCCCGGATTCCTCCTTCCAGTTCCCCTTCCCTGAATTTTCTATAGGCTAATGCCAGAATGCTGGGAATATCTCCGCTTCGCATCGAGGCATCTTCCATGTTTTGTGTCTCTGTCATGATTTGTTGAATACCTATTTGAAATTTTTCCATAAGTATTGTACCACTTTAGACATGGTAAGTTCAAGGATTCTTGTGGCCCCTTCGATCCTTTCCGCCGATTTTTCCCGGATGGGAGAAGAAATCAAAAAAATAGAGCAGAGTGGGGGGGATTGGGTTCATGTGGACGTGATGGACGGATGTTTCGTTCCCAATATCACCTTTGGACACAAGATGGTAGAGGATATTCGGAAGTACACCTCTCTTCCCTTCGATGTGCACCTGATGACGGTGAATCCCGATCAGTTCATCAAGCGCTTTGCCGAAGCGGGAGCAGATTACATCACCTTTCACCTAGAGGCAGTGACCCATGCTCATCGAACCGTTATGCAGGTAAAAGGAACGGGAAAGAAAGTAGGGGTCTCCATCGTTCCTTCTACACCCGCTTTCATGCTACAGGAGCTATTACCCGAATTAGACTTAGTGCTAGTAATGACGGTGAATCCTGGCTTCGGAGGCCAAAAATTGATTCCCTCCTGCCTTGAGAAGGTCCGGTACTTGGATCGGGTGAGACAAGAGCAAGGGTACCGGTACCTCATTGCCGTGGACGGGGGAATAAACCAATTCACTGCCCCGCAGGCTATTCAGGCTGGAGCGAATGTTCTGGTTTTGGGATCCGCCTTTTTCCTTTCTCCGGATCCAAGTGCCGAGATTGCCATGGTAAAAGGTACTAAATTCGTATAGAGGATCTTTTCACATGTCGAGAATATGGGATAAGGGGGTATCATGAAAATGAGCAGGAAGGTCACACTGGTCTTCTTGGGACTGATCCTTCTTACTGCGTCCCTCACCGGAGCCGATTCTGCCCCCCGAGGGGACATTCTTCTGAAAGAAGGAATCGAAGCCTTTCAACAGGCGGATTATCAAGTAGCTATGTATCGGTTTCGAGAGATCCTTGCCAATCCTCAAGAGCGTAACTTTCATGGGGATGCGTACTTCTGGATCGCTCGGACGTACATGGCCCTTTCCCGGTTGGAGGAAGCCTCGAAACATCTAGAGTACTTCTTGGACAAGTATCCGGATAATCCGTACATCATGGAAGGGATGTATGAAAAAGGTCGTCTTCTATTTCTCCAACGTCAATTCAGTGAATGCATCGAGCACCTCGATCGATTTTTGAAAAAGTACCCGGATTCCCCCTATGGAGCAAATGCGTACTATTGGATCGGTGAAGCTGCCTTTTCCCTTGGGCGGTTGAAAGAGGCTGAGAAGATCTTTCATTTCGTGGTTACTCAATTCCCAGCTAGTTTCAGAGTAGAAGCAGCCCGGTATCGATTGGATATTATCAAACTTAAATACCGAGAAGAGGAACTGATGAAATTGCTCCAATGGAGCCATGAAGAACATCTCAAAGCGCTGGAAGAGTTCCAAAAACGAGAAGCGGTTTACTTGGAGACCATCAAAACGTACCAGAGACGGATAGCCCTCCTTTCCACGCAGGATTTTCAGGGAGAGATCCTGAAACTTTCCGAACAAGTTCGGGCGTTAGAGAATGAACTATCCCAAGCGCGTAAGAACGAAGAGACCTTGAAAGTGGAAAAAGCGACGTTGGAAAACGCCTTGATGAAACTTAGAGTGGAGAGTCCGAGCATGAAAGGAGGAATCGAATCCAGTGGAATCACGGACGCGGCGGCCATCAAGAACTTATTGGAGCTTTTACAGGTAAAGCAGGAAGCCCTCGCCTTGAAAGAAGAGTATCTGCAAAAACTGAAGAAAGAGATCATTGGACCAGAGGGAAAAAAGGAATGACCCATAGATTCTCTCCTAGATGGATCTGCTTAGTTGTTTTTCTCGTTTGGATGGCGGGCATGGGAAGATCCCTCGAGATTTTTCAGGGAAAGATTAGACTTGTCATACACGAACAGTTTGAACGGTTCATCCCTTACGCTCGGGTTTCCCCTGAAGGCAGTGGAAAGGAGGAATGGGTACCCTTGATCGTAGACAAGGATCCCCGCACTTCCTATGTCACCCTGCGGGTGAACGACAACACCTATCGATTGGGAAGCATTTCGGGCGTACGGGCCCGAATAGGAAAAGGGCCGGAGGGAGGAACGATCCATTGGATCCTTCCCGAGCTAGAAGTAAAGCAAACCTTCTCCTTCTTGCGTTCGAAAGAGTCGGCGGAATCCGATGCCCTGCGAATCGTACTAGAGATCACCAACCTTCAAGACACGGAGGTCTCCCTGGGTGTACGATATACCCTGGATACATACCTGGGAGAACGCTCTAGCACCCCTTTCCGAACACCGCAGTTACCCGCCATTACCCGAGAAACCACTTTCGCGCCTGATTGGGAAAACTGGTTCATCCTTTCGGAGGATTCGGAACGAAATATGGGTTTGCAGGTTCTCTTACGAGGAGAAGGCGTTACACCGGTAGAACGGGTGGTGTTGGCGAACTGGAAACGGTTGTCCGAAACTCTATGGGAATACCCAGTGAATCCTACCCGTACCTTTACTTTCTTACCATACTCTATCAATGATTCTGCCATTGCTCTCTACTATCCGATATTGCCATTGAAGCCAAAGGAAACTCGCCGTATCGTTACTGTACTAGGAAACAAGGGAAGCGGAGCTTACTTGGTGGAAGGTTCTTATTCAGCAAGCGCCCCTATGAAGCTCGATCTGGATAACCTTCTCCAAGCTCCCCGGGAAGGAGAAAAGAGTGAAGATCCAAAGGCTAAGCTCTTGACGGAGTTGTCTCGGCTAGAGGAGTTTATCGAACGAATCTCAAAACGGGTTGCCGATTCTACTCCTGTCTCCAGAGAAGAGATAGAGGTGTATCGAAAGGTGCTGGAAGAACTGGCCAAACGAGCCAAATCGCAAGAAAACCAATAGTTCTATAAAATCGAGATGAAATCGAAGGGTGCTTCTATTCTTAAAAAGGCGGAACGGGCGTACAGAAACCGGGAGTTTGCCGAAGCCATTCGCCTATTGGAACCTCAAGTCTTCATCTATAGACAGAATCCCAAGTTCTATTACCTATTGGGAATGGCCTGCATCCGAACAGGGGATTTCGCGGGAGCCTACTCCTATCTGAAAAGAGCCGAACAACTGGATCCACAGAACCTTGAAGTAAAAGTAGCCGTAGCCATCGTACACTTGAAGCGGTACGAGACGGAGCAATCCATCCGATATTGGTTGGAAGTCCTAGACGAAGATCCTCACAACTCGTTTGCTCGAAAGGGATTGGAAGCATTGAAGAAACGCTCCGATCCGGAAGGAATCGAAGAGTTGTTCGATAGCGGGAAGGTGTTTCGCCTTCTTCCATCACCGGGCTTTTATCTCCCTAAAACAGGAAAATGGATATTGGGGATATTGATTCTCCTTATTGCGGGAGGTTTTGCATACAAGTACGGGTCTTCTCTCTTAAAACGCGAGTCTCCTAGACCTGAAATCCTCTCCATACAACTGGAGAAGGGGGCTTCCCTTGTGGACCCTACGTCCCGATCTCGGTACATGCTCACCCAAAAAGAGATTTCCGAGTCTTTCCAAAGGATCAAGGATCTGTTGCACGATTACCGGGACACGGAGGCTAGGGTAGAGATGAATCGACTGCTCTTATCCAATGCTTCGCGGGATGTGAAGGAGAAGGTGAGAGCCCTCCTCCCGTACCTGAGGGAACCTACTTTTCTGACTCTGAAGAGTTCGGTCTCTTACCAGGAAGTGATGAAAGATCCAAACCTCTATGAAGGGTGTTACGTGCGCTGGAAGGGAAGGGTGACGAATCTTCGAATTTCGGATAAAGAGATCACCTTCGATCTATTGGTAGGATACCAGGATCAAAGGATATTGGAAGGGATTGTGCCCGTTACCCTTCAATTCTCCGCCAAGGTAGATCCTTCCTTCGCCTATGAGGTACTGGGTGAAATTCTTCTGAAAGGAAACTCAATTCAACTGCGAGGAGTTTCCCTCCATGAGTTAGGAATCTGAAAGGAAGTATCCATGAGAAGCGTAGTGCAGCGGGTTCGGGACTGCTCGGTGACCGTAGAAGGGGTACGGGTATCCCAAATAGAGAAGGGGATACTCGTGTACCTTGGGATCGGTCGACAGGATACGGAACAGGATGCCCGGATGATGGCGGAAAAAATCGTCCACCTCCGTTTGTTCCCCGACGAGGAAGGAAAAATGAATCTCTCTGTTCTCGATGTAAAAGGGGAAATATTGGTGGTTTCTCAATTCACCCTCTACGGGGATACCCGGAAGGGAAGACGCCCCTCCTACGATGAGGCTGCACCCCCTTCCCAAGCAGAGCCTCTCTTTCGATCCTTTCTTCAGGAAGTGGAACGGTATGGCATCGCTCCTAAAACAGGAGTTTTTCAGGCGAAAATGGAAGTGGCCTATGTGAACGTGGGGCCCATTACCCTCCTGGTAGATTCAAAAAAAGCCTTCTAGGTTCCCTTGACGACCCTCGCTTACCTGTCTATGATCGAATTCGCATTGAAAGATGAAGCGATAGAACGGTTCTATCTGTAATAAGGGGTAGAGAGGACATACATGGCAAAGAAAGACCCAGTATCCACGAATCCCAACTGGGAGGAGAAATTAAAAGCCCTGGAAGCGGCAAAGCTGCAGATTGAGAAACAGTTCGGTAAAGGTTCCATCATGCAGTACGGTTCGGGGGTAGAAGCCCTGGAAATCGAGACCATACCTTCGGGCTCTATCCTGCTGGACGAGGCATTGGGAATCGGTGGGTATCCCAAAGGACGCATCATAGAGATCTATGGCCCCGAGTCTTCGGGAAAAACTACCCTAGCCCTCCATGCTATCGCAGAAGCTCAGAAACGGAAGGGGATCGCTGCGTTTATCGATGCGGAACATGCGTTAGACCCCATCTACGCAAAAAATCTTGGCGTCAATATCGACGAATTGTGGGTTTCTCAACCCGACACGGGCGAACAAGCCTTAGAAATCGCCGAATCCCTCGTTCGTTCTGGAGCGGTAGACATCATCGTGGTAGATTCCGTAGCCGCCCTAACACCCCAAGCGGAAATCGAGGGGGACATGGGAGATTCCCACATGGGTCTACAGGCTCGTCTCATGAGCCAGGCCTTGCGAAAACTCACGGGTACCATATCCAAATCAGGAACCTGCTTGATCTTCATCAACCAAATTCGGATGAAGATCGGAGTCATGTTCGGGAACCCGGAAACTACCACGGGAGGAAACGCCCTTAAGTTTTACGCCTCCGTACGGTTGGAGGTCCGGAAAATCGAAACCATCACTCGGAACGACGAGGATGACGCCATCGGGAACAAAGTCAGGGTGAAGGTGGTAAAGAACAAGGTGGCTCCTCCCTTCCGGAAGGTGGAACTGGAAATCATGTTCGGAAAGGGTATTTCCGCCAGTGCTAGCCTATTGGATGCCGCCTTGAAATATAACCTCATTGAAAAGAGCGGTTCCTGGTATTCGTATGGATCGGAACGAATAGGCCAGGGAAGGGACAATGCCAAAGCCTATATCGAAGGGAACCCAGAATTCCAGGCGGAACTAGAAGAGAAATTGCGAAAGATCATGTTTCCCCAACGCTCCGAAGCCCGGGAAGAACCAACTCGGGGAGAACCTAAGGGAGAGGAAAAGACGGCTGCCAATGGAAAACCTACCTCGGGAGGAAACTCCTCCACGGATTCTCCCGCTAGGGGTACATCCAACCCAAAGGGAACTTCCAAGACTGGAGAGTTGCTCTACTAACCGTGTCCCTTACATAGGTTGAAACACTCTCTCGTTCTCGGTATACTGTGGGGAAACCCATGGAGAATCAACCGGCAGGTATAGCCCAGAGGTTCCAAATCGGTGGATTTGAAGGGCCGCTGGATCTACTGCTTTTTTTAATAAAGAAGAACGAGATCAATATCTACGATATTCCCATTTCGCAGATCACCGAGCAGTACCTGGAATACCTCCAGTATGCGGAACGGGTAGATCTGGAAAATATTACCGAGTTCTATCTGATGGCAGCTACTCTTCTCTATATCAAATCTAGGATGCTCCTTCCGGTGGAAGTGGATTTTGGGGAAGAGTACGAAGACCCTAGAAAGGAACTGGTAGAGAAGTTGATCGAGTATCAGAAGATCAAGAAGCTATCCGAACTGATAGGGCAACGGGGGTCGGAGTCCGAGTGGCTTTTGGAACGAAAAAATAGACAAAGGATACTTCCCTTTGCGGATGACGAGCTATGGCAGCAGATCAGTGTTTGGGATTTGTTCAAGACCTTCTCCAGCATTATGACATCCCTCTCTGCCGAACATGTGCTGGACTTCTACGAAGAGGTTTCCATCAATGAAAAGATAGCTTTGTTGTACGAACTGATGGAGAAAAAGAAGGAGCTTCTCTTTACCGAACTTATCGTGAAGCCTGATTCCATTATGGATATCGTCTGTGCCTTTCTAGCCGTGTTGGAATTGGCACGACAGCGAAAGATTCGGCTCCTCCAAAACAAGATGTTTGGGGATATTCGGATAGTATCTGTGGAACAAGGTTTGGAAAATGATGCTGGATAAAGAATCTGCCCTAGTGGAAGCGATCCTTTTCCTGGAAGCGGAGCCAATGGACCTGAAAAGCATCTGTCGTATCTCCGGTCTTTCCAAGGAAGTAGTGCTAGCCGTTATGGAAAAGATCAGAAATCAGTATGCAAATGAAGAACATGGGATCGAACTGATAGAGCTAGGCGGGGGCTACCTTTTCTCTCCCAAGAAGGAATTCTGGGAAGTGTTGAAGGAACGGTACGGGAAAAAGCAGGAAGGAAAACTCAGTCGAGCTGCCCTGGAAACCCTCGCTATTATAGCCTATTCCCAACCCATCACGAGGGCGGAAATCGAAAACCTTCGGGGAGTTTCAGCAGATAGCATGATCAAGCTCCTCCTTTCTAAAAACTTGATCCGCGAAGTGGGCAAGAAGGATGCTCCGGGAAGGCCTGTGCAGTACGGAACCACCAAGGAGTTCTTGAAAATGTTTGGGTTGAAGAGTATCGCGGATTTACCCAAGCTGGATGAATACGAAAAAGAGAGGTTTGAATTGAATGGATAATCGAAAAAAGAATAAAAAGAAGAATCGGGTAGAAATCTTTCGGGGTTCGAAAGACGGAAAACTCCGGTTACAAGTGTACCTTTCCCGATCCGGTCTCGCTTCCAGACGGAAATGTGAAGAATACATCCGGAGAGGTCTAATTCGGGTAAACGGCCAGGTGATACGCGAGATGGGAGTGAAAGTAGGGCCAGAGGATATCGTGCAGTACCGGAATCGCAGGATCTACCCGGTGAAACGGTTCCTATACATCGCCCTACACAAGCCGCCGAAGTATCTCAGCACTACCTATGATCCCGATGGTAGACCGATCGCTCTGAATCTTATTACTCCCTTCCTCAAAAGTCGGCTGTATCCTGTAGGAAGGTTAGACTATCTATCTTCAGGACTACTCTTTTTTACCAACGATGGGGAGTTTGCTCGACTGGTTTCCCATCCAAGCTCGGGGGTAGAGAAAGAGTATGTGGTGGAGACGAAGAAGGACATTCCTTTAGAGTTCCTCGAAGAGTACAAGAAAGGGATCTTCGTAGAGGGAGAGATCTATAAGCTTCATTCCTACGTGGTAAAAGGACCTCGAATGGTCCATATAGTCCTGGTGGAAGGAAAGAACAGGGAAATTCGAAAAGTCTTCGGTTCCCGGGGGTTGTATCCCAAACGGGTCCACCGTATTCGGATCGGATCTGTTCTCTTGAAAG
>CAKZQO010000265.1 GCA_937140905.1 uncultured Spirochaeta sp. | reverse complement strand
GGGTTACCAGGTAGAGGACTATGGATCGGAAGATCCCATCTACGCGAATGTAGCGTTTAAAGTGGCAGAAGCGGTAGCCGCTGGAAAGCATGAACGAGGAATCCTCATTTGTGGAACAGGAATCGGGATGAGTATCGCAGCCAACAAAGTCCTGGGAGCCTACGCCGCGTTGGTTTCGGATGCCTATTCGGCAGAGCGAGCTGCCTTAAGCAACGACGCCAACATCATTACGCTAGGTGCTCAGACGTTGGGCATAGAACATGCAAAAGCACTGGTCAAGATTTGGATGCAGAACTTCTACAAACCCGGTGGAAGGTCGGAACCCAAGGTCAATAGAATCAAGGAATACGACCGGGAACGGGGCGATGTGCGAAAGAAAGGGTAATGCAAAGAAAGGGTATGGCAGTGAATCAACTATCGGAACAGGATGTTAAGAGGCTCGAACGGATAGCGCTTCAGATTCGTAAGAACATACTTCGGATGATCAAAGCGTATGGAAAGGGGCACCTGGGAGGGGCAATGTCGGCGGCAGACATCGTTACCGCTCTATACTTCCAGGTGATGCGCATCAGACCAGAAGATCCAAAGTGGAAGGATCGTGATCGATTTGTTTTGTCTGCCGGGCACAAATGCTTGGTCCTCTATGCCGCCCTGGCAGAGAGGGGATATTTTAACAAGGATCTTCTGGATACCTATGGGGCATTGGATAGCAAGTTTCCTGGACATCCAGACATGCATAAATTGCCCGGGGTAGAGACAAATACAGGGGCTTTAGGACATGGACTGTCCATTGCCGGAGGGATGGCCTTAGGAGCAAAACTGGATGGTTCAGATGTGAAGGTGTACGTGGTAATGGGGGATGGGGAATTGGCGGAAGGTTCCAACTGGGAAGCCGCGGCCGCCTGTGCGAAATATCAATTGGAAAACCTGTTGGTCTTCGTGGACAAG
This sequence comes from uncultured Spirochaeta sp., assembly GCA_937140905.1. GTDB lineage: Bacteria > Spirochaetota > Spirochaetia > DTKZ01 > DTKZ01 > DTKZ01. The sequence continues at coordinate 17,756 of CAKZQO010000265.1, read as the reverse complement.
AATGAATTGCAAATTAGCGGAAGCACGAAAGAAGTGATGAATTACGATCCACTGCCGGACAGATGGAAGGCCTTTGGATGGGCAGTGAGAGAAATCGATGGTCATAACATGAGGGAAATCCTCGATGTGTCCACTCAATTCCCCTTTGAGAAAGGCAAACCTTCAGTGGTCATTGCTCATACGGTAAAATCGAAAGGCTTTTCCTTCGCAGAAGGAAAAGCAAGCTATCACTACTGGAAGGTAACCCCAGAAGAATTAGCTCAGGCAGAACGGGACCTGGCAGAGATGGAAAGGAGACTGCAGTGATGGAAAAGTTTGCCGATCCCCGAGAGACCTTTGCCGAAGCTCTCCTAGAAGCAGCGAAGAAAGACTCTAGGATCGTAGCTCTCTCGGCAGATAGTTCCAGCGGTTCGGGATTTTCCCCCTTCAAGAAAAATTTTCCTGAACGTCATTTGGAGTTCGGGATCATGGAACAAGGGGTAGTTGGATTCGCTTCCGGATTAGCCACGATGGGTAAAATTCCCGTAGTGGCTACCATAGCCACCTTTGTTACTTCTAGACCCTTCGAAATGGTAAGGAATGATCTAGGGTACATGAAGCAAAATGTAAAACTGGTAGGTCGTTGCGGGGGAATTACGTACAATGATTTAGGGCCTACTCACCACTCTTTAGAGGACTTTGCTATTCTGGGGACCATTCCAGGTTTTACCTTGCTTTCTCCAGGGGATCCCTTAGAGATACGGAAAGCTACTTTAGCCATGTTCGATCATGTGGGACCCGTGTACATGCGGATTGGCCAGCAACCTCTTCCCTTTCTCTATGAGGGGGAGTACACCTTCCAAATCGGGAAAGGGGTTACGATGCGAGAGGGGAAGGACCTCACCATCGTAGCTACAGGGACGGTTCTGCAAAAAGCAATTGCTGCTTCGGATCTTCTCAAGAAAAAAGGAATAAACGCCCGGGTTATCAATATGCATACGTTGAAACCCATCGATAGAGAGATCATTGTCAAAGCAGCAAGGGAAACAGGGAGGATCCTGACCGTAGAAGAAAATTACCTAAGAGGGGGATTGGGCAGTCTAGTCTCTCAGGTAGTTTCTGAGGAATGCCCTGTTCCTGTACGTATGATCGGAATAGACGATACGTTCGTGGGAACCGGACCCTATGAAGACCTTCTTGCGAAGTTTGGGCTGCAACCGGAGCAGATCGTGGAAACAGCCATTGTCTTTCTTCGGAAATAGAGGGTACAGTTCTCTACATGGTAAAGAGTTTGGTGTTCCTCGATTTCGATGGAGTAATCTGCAACTCGGCCCTGGAATGCCTCTATAGTGCTACCATCGCATACTACCTCAAGTACCTAAAGGTACAGTTCACCTCTCTTCCCCTTTCGTTTAAAGAAGGGTTCATCCGGTACAGACCCTTCATTCGTACGGGGGAAGACTATGTAGTATTGGCGGATCTCGTGGCTAGAGGAGTGGAGATCCATACACAGGAAGATTTCGATCGGGAACTACAGTCCCATCCTCAAGAAAGGCTATCTCTCTTTCGAGACCTGTTCTACCAGACTCGACGGGAGTTGATCACTCATGATTTTCTTCACTGGATGCGGTTGAACCCCCTATATCCAGGAGTGAAAGAACCTCTACAGGAGGTCGCACAGGATCCGGATATATACATTCTTTCTACAAAGGTATCAGATTTGATCCATAAGATTCTTCTGTATCATGGAATCGAATGGCCGGAAGATAGGATCCTTTATTCCCATACAGTTTCTAAAAAGGAAATCATTGGATCAATCCTAACATCGAGAGGATCCGTACAAGCGACCCTTTTAGATGACCAACTGGATCATCTACGAGTGGCTATGGAAGACTCTCGAATAACTCCCTTCCTTGCGGGTTGGGGATATGTAAAACGTGAATGGCTCGAACAGCAAGAGATTCCAGTTCTTTCTATCGAGGATTTTAAGGCTTTGTTATTTAGGCGTCCCCTTCCTTCTGCTCTTCCAATTCCAAGAGGAACTGATACTCCAACGGTGAAATAACCTCCTTTTCCTCGGATAGGGAATGGGATTTTGCATCTTTTAGGATTGATTTGAGAATATCGAGTTCCTTGGTTTGTCCAGAAAGACAGGTTTGCAAGGTGGGAAGGTAGGGTTCTAGGGGTTCACTGAAAAAAGCCCCACGATTGAGGATCTGAGTTATCAGTTGGATGAATTCTTCCTTTGTCTTCTCCAATTGAACAAGATATTCAACCCTTCGGTTCAAATAGGGATTGTCTCGTAATTGATGAAATAACCGGGATAGGATGGAATCGATGAAAAAAAGATCCTCTAGTACCTTATCTAGAAAAAGATCGGGATCGATATCGAGTTGGATTCCTGTGCCCAGTGCATGGATAGACAAGGAGAGGAAGTCTAAGGTTGCTTTGTAGTTAATTTTATGTAACATAACTACTTTTACCTATCGGCAGAGAGGCGAAAGGCCTTGAAACATGCCTTGACAGAAGGCATTCATCATGGTAGGTTACTTCCACCTCTTTAGTGGCAATCGGGGATTGCCATTCAATATGTCCGGAAGGAGGCTTGAATGCGTAAGTATGAGGTTGCATGTGTCTTCCACGGGGATGATGTGGTGTTTAACCGTGGAAAGGAAGCGGTAAAGGCCGAGTTGGTTAAGCTGGGTGGCCAGATCGTCGGGGAAGAAGACCTAGGCCAACGGAATTTGGCTTTTCCTATCAAAAAAGAAACGCGGGGACATTACTGGATCTTCTCCCTAGAGATTGATCCTGCCAAAGCAAAACAGATCGAGCATTCACTAAGACTTACATCCGAACTACTTCGCGTATTAGTGATAAAGAAAGACGGCAAGTAACCCTAGGAGTGCGTAGGAAGTGGCGGATATCAATCATGTGGTCCTAGTAGGAAGACTTACTCGGGATGCCCAACTGAAATACACCAACTCGGGTGTTGCAATCAGTACCTTTGCAGTAGCCATAAACCGAAGAATCAAGCAAGGGGATCGATGGACTGATGAAGCTCACTTCTTCGATATCACCCTTTTCGGCAAACAGGCAGAGGCAATCAATCAGTACCTTAGAAAAGGAAACCAGGTTGCCATCGAGGGTGAGCTAAGGCAAGACCGATGGGAACAAGATGGGCAGAAACGTAGCAAGATCGTTATTGTGGCAAACAATGTACAACTTTTAGGGAATCGTCCGGCGGGAACCGCAGACCGAGTTGCCCCTCTACCGGAGGATGAAATTCCACCCGTAGAGAATGGGGCGGCAGGATCGTTCGAAGACGATATTCCCTTCTAACACTGAACAACGAGAGAAGAATACGGAGTATACAGGGAGGAAAATTACCTATGTCTGATGAACAAGTTGAAAAAGGGCTCAAAATCGAGGATGAACTGAACGAGCAAAGAATCGATGAAGAAGATACTGGAGAAAATCCGGAAGAATTAGACAAAACGGGAAGAGGTAGGACAGGAAGAGGTACGGGAAGGGTTTTCTTTAAAAAGAAAGTATGTCGCTTTTGCACACAGAAGTTAAAAGCGGATTATAAGACCCCAGAAGTCCTTCGACGATTTACTACCGAGCGGGGTAAGATCCTGCCTAGGCGAATCACAGGAACTTGTGCAAAACATCAAAGAGTTTTAGCCCTGGAAATCAAACGAGCCCGATGCTTGGCCTTGCTTCCCTTTGTAGAAAAGTGAATGTCCGGATTGTTCTAGAAGGATTAGGGTTTAGTGTATTAGGGGTAGTGCTTTACCAGTTTCAAACGACGATTTTGATCTTTGTCATACCGTTAGTGGTACTATTTAAAAGGCAGGAATATAGGGTAGGCATCCTAGGAACTATAGGAACCCTTCTAGGAATCCTTGTGGTGAAACTTATTCGGGGTGGAGGTGTAGAAGGATATCTTCGGGATTCTATATGGATACTGGATTTAACGTATCCCGTTACCTTTCTCCTTGGGGTTGCTCTAACAGAGGGATCGTTTTTTCCTAGACTTCCCCCGTACGGTCGAATTGCACTGTTTACCGTGATTTCCGGAGTGCTCGGGATTCCTCTCATACGGTACGTGTTGACGGATCCTATGTTCGAGGCATACTTGAAAGCACAGATAGAAGCAATGCTTCGGGCAGTGGTGGAAGGGAAAACTGCGATCGATTTAGGAACGATGGGAACAGTACGCACTAGTGAAATCCTCAGATTGTCCAAGCTGATCTTTGCCAACACGTACACTTTGGGATACTTTCTCACCTTTCTGTTCAACTGGGTAGTGGGTTCGCGAATCGGCCTGAGGTCGAAAGGAATATATCCTATAGGCTCGATAGTAGGAAACGTTCGACTGCCAGAAAAGCTCATCTGGGGATTCCTATTAGGATGGTTCGGCGTTTTCTTAACACTGATTCGTCCCTTAGGATGGGTGAGCATCCTTTTCTGGAATATCGCCCTCCTAAGTACGGTACTATATGGGATGCAGGGGGTAGAGATCCTGCGGTACTTTCTAAAGAAACTGGAACGACTGAGAGCGATAATCCTATTCGTGATAGTACTTTTTTTATTCATCCCTGGCTTGAATATTTTAATCATGGTCGGAGTTCCCTTACTGGGAGTATCCGAACTTTGGATTCAGTATAGAAGAACGGTGGAGGAAAGGAGCGAAGAATGAACACGAAAGTGATTTTAGTTCAAGATGTGAAGGACCTCGGTGAAGAGGGAGACATCAAAGAGGTTAAACGAGGGTATGCAAGGAATTACTTAATACCGAAAAAGCTAGCGGTTCCTTATACCAAGAGCAACCTGAAGCTGATAGAAGCTAGACGGGCTATTATCGAACAGAAAAAAGAGGAGAAGCGTAAGGCTGCCCTCGGATTGAAGGAACAGATAGAGTCCCTCAACTTAAAGATCGTGATGCCTATGGGAGAAAACGGAAGGTTGTTTGGTTCCGTTACCAATGCAATCATTGCAGAGGAGCTACAGAAGCAGGGAATCTCCATCGAAAAGAAGAAAATAGAGATTCCGGAACATACCATTAAGGCTCAGGGCACCTACAAGGTAAAGGTAAAACTATACGATAACCAGGAAGCTACCTTAAAAGTCCTGGTGAACCCAAAGGAAGAAACGCCGAAAGCGTAACGCTGTTTGTTAAAACCGTCTCCCATGGAAAACCGAGAACAAAGAGGAAAAGTTCCACCTCATAATGAGGAGGCGGAAAAGGCAACCCTTGGGGCCATTTTGCTTTCTGCAGATACCGATACTTTGGCAACGGTAATCCGGTATTTGCGAGAAGATGATTTCTACAAATCCGCCCATCGGAGGATCTATCGAGCCATTCTGAATCTCTTCAATCGGGGGGAGTCGATCGATCTAATCACCCTTACGAAAGAACTTAGATCTACCGGAGATTTAGAGGCCGCAGGGGGAACCGCCTATGTGTCCTCTTTGACTTCTGAAGTTCCCTCCAGTGCTAATATCGAATACTACGCGAGGATCGTCCAAGAGACCAGTATTCGAAGAAATCTCATTCGCATTTCCCAAGAAATTCATTCAGATTCATACAACGAAGGGAAGGATTCTCGGCTCATCATCGAGGAGGCGGAGCGGAAAATATTCGATATCTCAGACTCCCACCAATCGGGAACCTATGTACGAGCGGGAGATATCATTCAAGAGGCCATAGAAGCCATTGAAAAGCTATACCATACCCATGAGAGTTACACAGGTATTCCCAGTGGATTCCCTGCCTTGGACAGCATGCTAAGCGGTTTTCAGCGTTCCGAATTTATTGTGATCGGCGCCCGCCCTTCGGTTGGGAAAACCGCATTGGCTCTTTCGATGGCAGCCAACATATCTATTCGGCAGAATCGTCCTGTGGGTTTCTTTACATTAGAAATGTCCCGCATGGCACTCATGCAGAGGTTAGTGGCCAGTGAGGCACGGATTAGTTCTCAGGTGATTCGAACGGGAATGCTTAAACCCGCCGATTTCAACAACTTGACTACTGCCGCTGGATTGATTTACGAAGCTCCTCTCTACATCAGTGACATCCCCAACATCAAATTACTGGATCTGCGGGCCCAAGCTCGAAGAATGCGGAGTCATCACCATGTGGAAATTATCTTCATCGACTATTTAACCTTGATCCAAGCGGAAAACCAGGAACTTCCACGACACGAACAAATAGCAGAAATCAGCCGTTCATTGAAAGCTCTGGCTCGAGAGTTAGATATCCCCGTGGTAGCCCTGTCCCAGGTTCGCAGGGAGACGGAGGGAAAGACCCCTACCTTGGCGGATCTTCGGGAATCGGGTTCCATCGAACAGGATGCTGATGTGGTGATCTTCCTTCATCGGGAAAGGCAGAACGATCGAGACATCGAAGATATGCCTAGTGTAATCGAGACCCAGTTGGTGGTGGCGAAACAGAGAAACGGCCCGGTAGGAACGATAAAGGTAGCTTTCATTCCTCAGTATACTCGATTCGAAAGTCTTGCAGAAAATGTGCACCTATGAGATTCTGTAGGGCAGGGAGGAATTCATGAGTCTGAAAGATCAGTATGAGTTTGATTCATTGGTAAACGAAGCGGAACGGTTGGTGTTCGAGGAAATGGAGAAGCAGTTGGCTGCCATAGAACATAAAGGTATGTGTACTTGCCAGGACTGTATCCTAGACATTGCGGCCCTTGCCCTGAACAACGTGAAACCCATGTACAGGGTTTCCCTTCTAGGAAGCCTCTATACAGCGGGAGTAGTGAACACCCCTTACATCGAGGAAATTCAGAAGGCCGTACGAATTGCCATTCAGAAGGTAAAGGCCAATCCTTCCCATGGATAGGCTCATCAATTCCTCTTTACAGGGAATATTTTAAGGTACTTCCTTGTCTCTGTCCCAGGAGCAGCAAGAAACTTTCCATCCTTTCTGAGGATGATCCAGCCCCCTTCCTGCAGAAACACTAGTTCGCCCCAATAGGTACCAGTAGCACTTTCCCATATCGAGGCGGTTCCATCCTTGTTGATACCGAAAACCCAACGCTCGAAGGTACGAATACTAGTGGCGAGATTGTTGTTGGACTCGAAAGATTTCCATACGGATCCGTCCCATCTTCGGATCGAGCCAGTTCCTAAGGTAGTAAGGAGTTCTCCAGTCACAGGGTCTGTCGCCATGTCGGCTTCCAATTCCTCGGATCTAAGAATCGCAATGGGTTTGAATTGTTCAAGAGTGTTTCGATCCGTCATATAGAGTACGGTCTCTATCTCTTTTTCCCTCCCTTGACGAAGGGCTAGAACGAAAACTCGATTGCTGTTGGGTTGGATCATAAGTTTGAAAGCGATGAACACTCCGGGAATCTGTAGGGGAATAGTTTCGCGAGTAGTCATTTCCAATAGTATTAGGGGATTCCCATATTGCCCAATGGTATTTTTCCCCAAAAGGAGTGTATTTTCATCCAAGGGAAGGAGGGATTGGATATCTCCTGCAGGAATCTGAAAGTCCTCTGTTAATGAATCAAAGTGTAATCTGGTTATATTTCCCCCCTTTTCTAGACAGTACCAGCCTTTTACCGAAGGCCAGACTCCCAAGAGGGGCAACGGAAAGGTTTTTGAGGTTTGGATTTCTTGGGGATTGGATGGATTAAAGAGAGCCAGCACGCCACCTGAAAGAGAGTCTTTTGTGAAAAATGCCAGTTCAGACTCTTGGTTTGCCAGTATTCCTAAGGGTCTACCGTATGGATTATCGAATCTTTTCACAGAGTCTGGGGTAACCTGTTGGGTTTCCAGAAAAGAGGAAGGGAAAATCCAAATATCTCTCTTGGTCGTTATCATTAATTGTTTACCTTGTGCTTGGAGATCGGAAATTGGTTCCACGATCTGTTTACCCTCAATGGTAGGAAAGGGATTACCTGCTTGATAACTTCCTATAGTTCCATCTGGATTTGCAACAAGGATACGGTTTTCCCATAGCAAGGCCTGGGATGAGTTGGCGGGTATGGTGTGGAGAGTCTCCTGTAACAAGAAAAGGTTCCCCCGTTCTCCCTCTTGATACGGTATTCGGTATTTCCATAAGCTTAAACGGGATTCTTCACGCCCGGCGGATAGAATGATCAACTCTTCTTTGGAGATATCTGGCAGGATACTGGTAATGCCTGGATACTCTACCCTCGAGAGGGTTTCCCCTGTGACAAGATCAATCAGGTAGAGGATCTTGGTATCATACCCAATTGCGTATCGCTCGGTAAGAATCCTTAGAATCTTTAAATCAACTACCGTTCGGATAGTGCTTTTTCTCGTGCCTTCTCGAAGATTCCAATAGATCAAAGAACCCGAAGCAGGGGAATAACTCAAAAGCGTGTTCTCCGATGTGGAAACGAGGAAGAAGTTCACAATGCCAAATCCCTCTTGGAGGTATGGGAGAGGTTCTCCCGTTTCTCCATCGTAGAGCGTAAGACTTTGCCAAGTGGGCTTGCCGAGGCCTATGAAGGTTCCTTGGGGAGAAAATTGCATGAATAGAGGGAACTCTTTAAGGGGTATATGATATTTGCGAAAACCTGTTTCCCAGTCCCATACGCTTAGAAAATGTTGGGAGAGTCCATTGGATTCTACCACCCCAATGCGCTGGTTTTTTGAATCTACCGCTATGGATAGGATGGGGAGGTTCGATACCTGGATCTTGCGAAGCAGGGTTAATGGCGTACCTGTCCAAACCCGGATCGTACCGTCCTTACCTCCTGTAAAAAGAAGGTGACGGCGTTCATCTTTTGCCATGGATAGAATCGGGCCATTGTGGCCGTTCTGTAGTACGCCTACTTCGTCCGCTTCACATCCCCATAAGAGGGTCATGAAAAAGAAGAATGCTACTACTCCTCGTTTCATCCTTTTACCTTCGGAAAAGAAAGAATACATCACTCATCGTCGAAAGGAGAATCAAGCCAAGGATGATTATAAACCCTAAATACTGATAGCGATACACGAATTTAGTAGACAACCTCCTGCGCAGAACCATCTCGATGAGGAACATTAGGATCAAACCACCATCTAGAACGGGTATAGGGAGGAGGTTCATGAAAAATAGGGTGACACTCAATAGAGCTAGGAAACTCAAGGAGGAGGTAATCCCAGTGGCAAGGTCTTTACTGAATCCTTGGGAAGCTATTTCCCCCACATAGTAGGTGATGCGGATGGGGCCGGATACCGCTTGGGATAGATTGATCCCTTTGAAGAGCAACCCGAAACTGCGGATTGTGTCGGATAGAGTGTTTTGGGTTTCCTCTAGACCTTTCCGAAGTGCCATACCGAAGGTTTCACTTCGAGCAGTATACACAATGGGTTTGAACGTCAGTCCCGTATCCAACACTCCCGTATCTGTAAAATGGGGGAGAAGATCAGTTTCTATCAACTTTCCATCCCTTCCTAGTACCAACCGAACTGGTTTCGAACGCGCCTGGGTGAGCTTCCTCAGGAGGAATAAGGTGTGAGGGACTTCTTCTCCATCCGCTTTGAGGATGGTATCCCCTTTCTTTATCCCTGCGATGAAACCAGCAGAATCCTTCTGGACTCCATCGATGATTGGATCGATCCAAGCATACACGCCGATTCTCCCTGCTCCCGTATCTTTATTCAATTCGGGAGTTACAATGGTTTTCCCGATGGCTCCGTTCCTTCGATAGGTAAAGGTAAGGGGTTTATTGGGGTTCCGGCTTACGATCTCCTGGATGTCCCGATAGGTCCGGATGGGTGTATCATCGATAGCGATGATCTCGTCTCCGGTCTTTAGCCCCCCCTCCGTAGCTGGGAACCTTCCGGAAATACCAGAGGGAAAATCAGATTCGAGAATGATTCTATTGGAAAAGGTAGGGTAGGAAAAGCCGATTGCCCAGACCAGAGTAAAGGCTACCGATGCAAAGAGTAAATTGGAAATCGGCCCCGATAGAGCCACAAAGATCCGTTTCAAGGGAGATGCTGCATAGAAACTACCAGGCTCGGGTTTGTGAGGTTCCTCCGGATGGTTCTTGAGAGTATCTTCGCCCTTCAATTTGCAGTATCCTCCGATGGGAAGGAGGGAAAGCCTGTATTCTGTTCCCCGATAGGTGAGGGAGAAAAGGCGTTTTCCCCATCCGAGGGAAAACACATCTACCCCAATACCAGAAAGCTTAGCTGCGATGAAGTGCCCCAATTCGTGTATGAATACGACAATTCCCAGACCGATAAGACCGAGCAGCACCTTCATGGAATCTATCCTTCCCTCTGTGAGAGGATTGCCTGAGCCACTGAACGGGCTCGAGCATCGGTATCGAGAACTACCTCAACCCCTTCGATGCTGATGGGCCAATCGCACCATTCGAGGGTCCTATTGACAAGTTGGGAAATCCCTATGAAGGGGAGATTCCCCTGTAGAAACGCATCAACTGCTACCTCATTGGCTGCATTGTATACTAATGGATAGGTGCCTCCTCTTCGTAATGCATGATAGGCAAGGGGAAGCATGGGATACTTATCCCTGTCAGGTTCGAAGAAACTCAACTGTACGTTGAAAAGAGAAAGCTTTCCAATGGAGTTGGACAGAATGGTGGGATACGTCAAGGCATTCAGAATGGGTATCCGCATGTCAGGTTTCCCGATTTGCGCGTAGAAGTTCCCATCCTTTGTTTCTATCAGCGAATGTACGTAACTTTGCGGATGGATCACCACATGGATTCGTTCGGGAGGCATTTCGAAGAGGTGATGCGCTTCGATCACCTCCAATCCCTTGTTTGCCAAAGAGGCGGAATCGATGGTGATTTTTGTACCCATGTTCCATGTAGGATGATTCAACGCGAGGGCTGGTGTAACAGATGAGAGTTGTTCCTTAGGCAGATTGCGAAAGGCACCCCCACTTGCTGTCAGCACAACGGCTTCAATGGCGGCTTTGTCGAACCGGGTAACCAATTGAAATATGGCCGAGTGTTCCGAGTCCACGGGCAAAATGGCTACTCCTCGTTTCTTTGCCTCTGCCAGTACCAGTTCTCCAGCCATCACGAGGGTTTCTTTGTTGGCCAGGGCTAGATGTTTTCCCGTTTGGATAGCCTTGATAGAAGGTAAGAATCCGGCGGCACCAGAAATACCATTCAGAACGATATCCGCATCTGACTCTTCGATTAGGCGGAGTAAGCCCTCCAGTCCAACGTACCCAATGCGGGTATCCTTGGGGACGGTTCCACTTAAAGCCAAATGAGATACCCCAAACCGAGTAGCTTGTTCCAGGAGGAGAGACTCGTTTCTATGAGAGGCCAATCCTACCACCTGAAAGAGCTCTTTTTTTTCTGCCACAACTTCTAGCGCATTGATCCCAATGGAACCTGTGCTGCCTAGGATGAGGATTTTTTTACGCTTCATCGGCTCTGATCCGGATGCACTATGACACAGGAAAGGAAAAAGTTCAACGGCAACTAGAACTTACCCATGAACCACTGGTATAGGTAGAAAAAGATCGGTGCATTGAATAAGGGAGAATCGATGGAATCCAACAATCCCCCTCTACCGGGAATGAGAGAGCCAGAATCTTTCACTGAGGCAGAGCGTTTTATCACCGATTCTACCAGATCCCCAATAAGGGTAGAGATTCCAATGATGCTTCCGAAGAGAAGCGATCCAGAGAAGGAAAATGGAAATATCCGAGGGAAAAGGATTGTACTTATTCCTATCACCAGGATGGAGGCAAGAAATCCAAAAATGAATCCTACTAGACTCTTATTGGGACTCACGATGAGGATATTCCGGTTATTCTTTCCGAATAGCATTCCAAAGACCCATGCAAAAGAATCGTTGAGAAAGGTTGCGAGGAGAAAGACTAGTACAAGAATCCCACCATTTTCAAACTGAGTGAGCCTGACCGCATAGGAGCTGAAGACACCGGGATAGAGGGCGATAAACGTATACGCTGCCATTCGTGGCAATGCATAGGAGAACTCCGATTCCGCTTTCTTAGGGATTTCGACCGCGAAGAGGATGGATAACACGAGTATATAGAGGGCTGAAGATAGTGGGCTCTTCCATCCTCCTAAAAGTTCCCCGTATGCGACAAAGGGTCCGAGGAATCCTAGGAAAAAGGTTACCGGCTTGGATACCTCTATTCCTCTATGCCGGAACATGGAGCCTAATTCCAAGGCAGCAATACCCGAAGCGCCCATGCAGAGAAGGGCGAACGCTCCATATTGAAAGTGGGGCAGAAAGAGGATGATGGATACCAAGAGTGGTAAACTCGTAAAGAAGAGGATCAATCTGATGCGCGCATTACTCACGATACACCACCAAATTTTCGGTTTCGAGATTGGTAATTTAAAAGAGCTTCCAGGAAATCATCGGGAGTGAAATCGGGCCAGAGCTTGGGAGAGAAATACAACTCCGCATAGGCCGATTCCCACAGGAGAAAGTTGCTTAAACGCAACTCCCCTGCAGTTCGTATAATCAGGTCCAGATCGGGGATATCGGGATTGTCGAGGTTCTGAGCAATAGAGGCCTCTGTAACAACCTCTGGGGTTACCGTGGGATTCTTCTGGATCAGGGTACGAACTGCCCGAACGATTTCGTTCTTTCCTCCATAGTTAATCGCCAGGTTCACAGTTAGCCTCTTGTGGGAAGCAGTGTCCTGTATTACGGTGCGGATGTCGTCTTGAACTTCTGGGGGAAGACCCGACAGATCTCCGCTGTGCCGGATCCGGATTTCATTCTCCCGATAGAAGTCGTACTCTTTGCGGAGGTGTTGATGAACCAAGCCCATCAAGAAGGAAACTTCTTCCTGAGCTCTTTTCCAATTCTCTGTGGAAAAAGTATAGAGGGAAAGGTATTTGATCCCCACATCGGCCGCTGTTTTTACAATGGCCTTTGTTGCCTTTAACCCTTCCCTGTGTCCAGCAGTTCGATTCAGATTCCGTTGACGGGCCCATCGACCGTTACCGTCCATGATGATTCCTACATGGATGGGCAACCGTTCCGGAATTAAGGTTCTTGATGCAGATTCCGGCATTCAGACTTCCATTATTTCTTTTTCTTTTGCCTCGAGTTCTTTGTTTATCTCCATCATGAACCGATCGGTGGTCTTCTGGATTTCATCCTGAATCTTTTTTTCCTGGTCTTCGGTAATTTCACCGTTCTTCAGCGCCTTCTTCACCTCATCCATCGCATCCCTTCGGATGTTTCTGCAGGCTACTCGGCATTGTTCGGCCATGTTCTTGGCCACTTTTACTAGTTCTTTCCTCCTTGCTTCCGATAGGGGAGGGATATTGATACGGATCACCTTCCCATCATTCGAAGGATTAACGGATAGTTCGGACATCTGGATCGCTTTTTCGATCTCCCCTAGAAGGGCTTTATCCCAGGGTTGGATCACTACCAGCCGAGCTTCGGGAACAGAAATGGTAGCTACCTGATTCAGGGGTGTTTTTTGCCCATAGTAATCCACCCGAATCTTATCGAACAGGGCAGGAGAAGCCCGCCCTGTCCGTAACGTGTTGAACTCTTCCTGGAGAGAACGGAGAGATTTCTTCATTCGTTCTTCGGCTTGGGAAGTGATTTTATCCATACTGATTACTCCCTATTTGAGATCCTCTCCAACCCGGTAATACAGGAATTGGACGATTTTGATGTTTCCCCCAACTTCTTTCCCCACATCCTGGGCAACCTTTAGGACGGATCGTTTGTCATCCCGAACAAAGGGCTGGTCTAATAGACATACTTCTGCGAAATGTTTTTTCAACTTTCCCTTCACGATCCCCTGCAGAACGTTGGCCGGTTTCCCTAGGCTTTCTGCCTGTTTCATGAAGATTTCCTCCTGCTCTTTCAGGTATTCTGGAGGAATCGTTTCTTCGGACAGGAATTGGGGGCTAAAGGCAGCAACATGGAGAGCGCAATCGAACACGAAGGCGCGTACTTTTTCGTTTTTAAGGAGTTCCGGTTTATCCACCTTCGCTTTCACGAGAACACCGATTCTTCCCTCGCCGTGCACATACTCTTGGATGAGTTCATCCGGTGCAGCCGTAATTACGTCCGACCGCCGTAGAATCATGTTCTCTTTTATAGTACTGATGAGGGCAGTAATCTTTTCGGAGATCTCGTTCGCCTGTGGCGACACTCCCTTGTCCACGATGAGAGACAGGATCTCGTTCCCTAGTCGAATGAACTCCTGATTCCTTGCCACGAAATCCGTCTCACAGGTGAGTTCCAGTATCCCTGCTTTGGAACCTGAAATTTTCGTAAAAATCCTACCTTCCTTGGTAATGCGGCCTACGCGTTTCGCTGCGCTGGCTGCTCCAATTTCCTTCAGGATTTTTTCGGCTTTCTTAAAGTCTCCCCCTGCCTCTGTGAGGGCTTTCTTGCAATCCATCATTCCTGCGCCGGTCTTTTCCCGGAGCGCTTTTACGTCTTCTGCTTTAATTTCCACGGTACTTCTCCTATTCGTTTGTATCGATCATTCTTCGTACAGTTTGTCTTCGTCGATTCCGGCTTTTGCAGCTACATCCTCTTCTTCGGGAGGCGCTTCTTTCTCTTCCGGAGTGTAGTTTGAATAGTCTTCGGTTGTGAAACCCTCCTCTTCCTCAGCGGCTACACCCGTACGCACGGCCAGAGGAATCCGCTCCTGCTCCTCATCTTCCGAATACCGAGCCCGAACAGCTTCTTCATCGATGATAGGTTCTTCGTCTTCTTGGTAAGATTCGATCACTTCCAGACCAATTTCGTTATCCGCTTCGATTACCGCGTTGGATATGATCTGTGTGAATAGGGTGATGGATCGAATAGCGTCATCGTTTCCGGGAATGGGGTAGTCGATCCCTTCGGGGTTACAGTTGGTGTCTACCACTGCAACAATGGGAATCTTCATTCGCTGGGCTTCGGCTACTGCGATGGCTTCTTTTCGGGTGTCGATGATGAAAATGATTCCCGGAAGCTCTTTCATGTCCTTGATACCACCGAGGGTTTTCTCCAATCTCGCCTTTTCTTTCATGAGAGCGGCTACTTCTTTCTTCGTCATACCTTCGAAGCTGCCGTCCACTTCCATTTTTTCCAGCTTCTTCAACCGGAGTAGAGATTTCTTGATAGTGGCAAAGTTGGTAAGCATCCCTCCCAACCAGCGGTTGTTCACATAGAACATGCCACAACGTTCCGCTTCTCTTTGGATGGCTCCCTGGGCTTGCTTTTTGGTGCCCACGAAAAGGACAGATTTTCCTTCCAATACTGTCTTCCGCACCGCTTCGTAGGCTTCTTTGATAGCGGCGATGGTTTTTTGAAGATCGATGATGTGGATCCCGTTCCGTTCGGCAAAGATGAATTTCTTCATGCGGGGATCCCAGCGCTTGGTCTGATGTCCGAAATGCACTCCAGACTCAAGCAAATTTTTCATGGTAACTACTGCCAAGTGTTCCTCCTCTACCCATACAATACGTATGGTCCTTCTCTAATTCTCGTTCGGTATATACCGACGGAAGATTTCTATCCATAGAACGGATAGTTGTTTCGTTTCAAGATGACATAAATCGAGCGAATTGGCAAGCCCATTACTGTGCTATAGTTACCCCTTAGGGTTTCGACAAAGCATGCAGCCCGTTGCTGGATCCGGTACCCTCCCGCAACTCCCTGCCATTCTCCCGTGTTGAGGTACCACCGAATCTCCTCCTCTTCTAAGGGGGCGAACCGGACCCAGGCGGTTTCCGAAATGTAATCATAGTGGTTGGCGTGCCGATCGTACAAGGCAACCCCCGTGATGACCCGGTGGGATTTCCCCGATAGGAACTTAAGGAAAGTCTCGGCCTCTTCCCGATTCTTCGGTTTGCCTAGAATCCGTTTTCCGCAAATCACAAGCGTATCCGCACCGATAAACCAGCGAGATCCTCGTACTAGTCGTTTCGTCAATACACGTTCGATCTTTCTTTGAGCCAACCGGTAGGCGAACTCATGGATATCTACGGATCCATCCCAACTTTCATCGATCTCTTCCGCGCATACAATGAAAGGAATTCCCATCTGTTTGAGTAGTTCCTGACGTCTTGGAGAAGAGGATGCAAGTACTACTGTATCCATGAGTTGCATTGTACAGAAAGTGTAACAAATGGTACAGAAGGTGGTACCTCTTTTAGGTATAGTGCAGGAGAAGGAGAATATTGATATGAAACGCATGATCGTGGAAATCAACGAAGACCTCTGTAATGGATGCGGACTCTGTATCCCTAATTGCGCAGAGGGTGCCTTAAAGATCGTGGATGGTAAAGCAAGAGTCGTCAGCGAGTTGTTCTGTGACGGACTCGGAGCTTGCATCGGGCATTGCCCCCTTGGCGCAATTCGCGTGGTGGAGAAGGAAGCAGAAGCGTACGACGAATGGAGGGTGATGGAGCGAGTGGTAAAGTCAGGGCCCGAGCTGGTGAAAGAGCATCTCCGGCACTTGTCCGAGCATGGGCAAGAGGAATATCTCCGACAGGCGAAAGAGTTCCTTGCCTTGTTCGGGTATGAGGTTCCTCCGTTACCGGAAGAAAGAGAGGAGCAGTCCAGAAAGGTACAGTCCCCCCTTAACCACCAATGGCCTGTCCAGCTTCATCTGGTAAATCCTGCCTCTCCCGCCTTCAAGAACGGAGATTTATTATTGGCGGCTGATTGCACTGCTTTCGTCGCGGAAAATTTTCATAGAAGTTTTCGAAGGAATAAGGTGATAGCTGTAGCTTGTCCCAAATTGGATTCTGAACAGGAGAGGTACCTAGAAAAGATCGTACAGTTCGTGGATCAAGGGGCAATTCGTTCCATTACAGTCCTCATAATGGAAGTACCCTGCTGTGGGGGACTGGTTCGATTGGTTCAAAGAGCTATAGGCAGGACATCCAGGAAGATCCCCATCAAAGTACAAGTATTGGATATTCAAGGCAACCTGATCCAGGAAGAAAACCTCTGAAGTTCTTCCAGGCAGATTGTTTTCCCTATTCGGAAAGGGTATACTTGTAGGGTACACGAATCATACGTCTTTACAAGAAAATTAAGGAGGCAAATTGGTATGAAAAGTTTCATGAAATGGGGAGGGATAATCCTTCTGTTCCTTGGATTCTTTATTTCCTGCGCATCCGTTTCTTCAAAACTACCTGGGATTCCCCTAACTTCGGGGGTAAGCCTTCAACCTCAGGCCATTACGGGTGGGGTAGATTTTCGGGACGGAGAAGTCCTCTGCGCGTCAAATACGGATCCTTACCATGCGCATTTCTACGTAGCTCGCGTCCTGACACAGCCATCCGCTTCTACGAAAAATCAGGCGGAAGTGGTGTATTTACGGGATGGAAAGAAGGAGTGGGTCAATTTCGTGATCCCTAGCCGCAAAGCGACCAAACAAGACCTGGTGGTGGGGAAGGTTCTTTTTGCGCCCGTATGGCATCGTGAAAACAAAGAGATAAGCGATGAGGAGTACCGAAAGGGCCAGTGGGAGCTCGGTCGAGTCACCTCGGTGGATGACCTATTCAAGGATATAGTTGAAGTGAACGGTCAGAAATACTACTGGCAATGGCTTCGCGTTCCCGATCGGGAGCCCTAGTTTTCCCTCATAGCCTTTTTGTTCCGGTTTTGGTAAGAGTCGTTGTAGAAAAGTAAGAGGGGGCAGAGGCCCCCTCTTTAATCTTATTGGCCTTACGGAATCTTCATAAAACCCTGCGTTCCATCTATACCCCTGCTCGGTCCCTCCTATGCAGTTCTTCCAGAGTCTGGTTAGTTTTCGGTTGATAATCCTTCAGTGGAAGGATCCTCTCGTGAAT
>CAKZQO010000264.1 GCA_937140905.1 uncultured Spirochaeta sp. | reverse complement strand
CAAGGGCCTCCTGGAACCCAATTCGAAAGTTCTGTTCGAACACTCGAAAAAGGGCATCGCTCATGGCTGAAGTATCCTTTAATCTGGTGTAACTATCACTATGAATGGATGATCGTTTCAGCTTATTTTGTAAAAATGTTATTGCGATTCCTACAAACTCCAAGGCGTGTCCGGGATCACAAAGTATGTAATTCTCACCATTGAGGTGAGTTATATAAGGGTTTCCCTCAGTATCCACATACTCTAGAAAAGCATAAGGTTCTAAATCAGAAAAGCGAGTAGAATCTTTTTCTGGTAAATTCGCGTGATGTTCCAGAACATACTGGATTAACCGGAGTCCTTCCTCGAACCAATCATCTCGATTCGATTCTTTCTCAGCAAACTGGTACAGATGGGATACAGTAGGAATCATCAACATGTAGGGAGCGTGGGAAACCCTGCCGGGTATAGGAGTAATCGGATTCCTCGGGTCGAAGGAAATTTGGTCGTTGTATATCCGACCCTCCCATACAGCCGCAAGAGTATCGATGCAATAGTTTCGAGCTTTTTCTACCATCCTTTTGTTTCCTAGGACGATGGCTGCTAGATATAGTCCCCTGGAACAGAAAACATCGCTATAGGTATAAAGTTCCCTTCCTTCATTAAGCACACTGCCCAATTCGACCTCTGCCTTAGGAACCAGTCTTTGTTCAAGGGTTCCTGCCCTGTCCCCCTCTCTATCCACCCATGGAATAGTGAAGTATAGATGGCCGCCCTGTTCCTTCCAGGATTTCCATAATGAAGTAGAAACCATCCTTATAACTTTCAGGAGTTGAGCCTCTTCAGGAGAGTCTTTCTTGATGAGGTCGTAGTGCAAACCATACCAGTAGTATTCGGCCAGAGCCTCTAGTCCCCTGCCTTGAATCCAAGAATACACCCTTCCCTTTCCCCGAACAGGGTCATCTGCAGCAAACTCTTTCCCATCGATCGGGTTAAATTTCATGTTCAACCAGGGGTAAGTTGGATCCCCCTGTGTTCGCTCCAAGATAACCGTAAAGCCCTTTTGAATAAGGGTGTGCACATAGGGTGTAAGATGTAATAAATCTTCTTGTTTTGGAACGGATGGGAGAAGGGGATATCGGAATTGCATGCAACCAACCTCTATTCCATTCCTACTCAGGTGAAATTCCCAAACCTATAGGAAGAATAGCAGAGGGCAAGAAGATTCTCATAAGGGGTTCCCATATTGATACTACCCGCAGTAGTGAGCACCAATCCTCCATCCATCCCTACTTCCTCGATACACTGTTTAGCTGCATGGAACACTTCGGCAGGAGAGCCGTTCCTCAACAAGAGGGGAGAAACAGCACCGTACAGGATTGCCCGCGGCAACTCCTTCCGAATATAGGATGGAGGAGTGTCCGGATCGGGATTGATCCCGTTCACTCCCAACTCCCGGAAGTAGGGCAAAAGGTGTCCCACCGCTGCATCGTTATGAAGGAATCGATCGTCCTGCTGATCGGGGGCTAACTCCGAGTAGATGTAATGGTATGCGGGTAGGAGAAACCGTTCGAACAATTCTGGAGAAAGAAGGCCTGCCACATCATCAAACACTCCTACTCCTGTAAACGGAGCTTGCGTTAGGTTACGAATCATCCTTGAATAGCGAACAGTGAGACGAGCTACTAAATCTATTAAAGCTGCGGATAACTCGGGTTCATCGTAGAGGAATAGAAGAAACTCACTGATCCCAAAGAGGAAGCCTAGAATCGTTCCAGGTCCATGAACTGCTGTGGGATCGTGGAGGATTCTCCAGCGATACGGCTTGCCCAGTTCCTTATACCTACGAACAAACTCCTCAACAAGTCCTGCACAGGAAAGATCCGTTTCTTCCATCCGGTGGATAAGAGCTTTCACGTCCTCTGCAGTATGAAGGATAGGCTCAAGGGTAGGGGTTGAATCTTCTGGGTACAAAATCGGGTTCCCATAGATCGAACCATGTAATAAGGATGCGGTATCTACTTTGGGTTTCAAGTAGAACTCGAGGTCCTGCTTCAACTGAACTGCGCAGGCTCTTCTTATTTCTTGTTGAAAATCTGCATCCTGAATGTACCTTTTGTAAGAGACTCCCATCTTTTGGATTATCCAGTCTTCTCCCAACTCGATCAGTACTGGAATGCGAGGCTTGTTTCGATCGAAGGACGGACGAACAGGAAGGGCATCTATCGGCCCTGTCGGTTCGCCCCCATACAGGGATATAGTATTGATCCGCCAGAACTCCTTCCAGAATTCCCTCGAATCGGGAAGGAAACCATAGGTATCTATGGTAAGACGTTCCGAATAGACAGGTCGTTCCATGTTCAACTCCCTCAATCCCAACGATCGAGTCGAAAGAGCCTTCTAGCAGATTCTCCCAAGACCCATTTCATCTCTTCCTGTGTGAGCCCTGCGTCTTCGAGAGCCATCCGCATATAAGCTGGTTCGAAGAGGGTAGCATCCGTTCCGAATAACACCCTCTGTGGACCAACGGCATCAACGGCTTGGCGCAATTTCCTGGGTTCCGTACAGGTACTACATACTTCTAGGTATACGTTGGGTCGCTCCTTGGCTACTTCGATCCCCACTTCCCACTCATACCCTCCCATATGCCCCAGAATGAATAAGGCCTGCGGATACTCTTTGGATACTCTTAATACATTCCTCGGAGATTCGATGGGAGAATTGAAGGTATGGATCAAGAAAGGCGTTTGGTACCGGATAGCACGCTCCACGATCCTATCGGCTTCTTTGCAGTCGAAACTTTTCCCTGCCAATAAAGGATGAACTTTGATTCCCACAAACCGCGTGGTGAGCGGATCCCGTAAATACCTTTCAACCTCTTCCAGCGACTCCTCTAGATAGTTGAAGTTTACTGTTACATATCCCCAGATATTGTTTTCTCCTTTCAGCACCTGGGATAGTTCGGCATTCCCTTCGCGAAAATCATACACGATAGCAGAACTGGATGAAATGATAGCGCCCTCGATACCTGCTCGATTAAGACTCTTTTTGAACCCCTCCCAATCCAGATGGTCCAATGGGAAATACCAGGGCCCGTAATGGGTGTGCGAATCGATCACCATGCGTCTTTCTCCAATAGACTCCAGAGAGTCTCGCTTGCAATGATCTGCTTTTCTTCCTCCGATAGGTCTGACTGTTCTAATATTCCTTTTACAGCTGAAGGTGAGAAGAAGGGAGCCCCTGATCCGAATACGACCCTACCTCTTCCCCCTTGGTTTACGACAAACCTAAGGGTCCCCGCTCCATGGAACTGGGCCATTGAAAGAGTAAACTTATGCCCTTCCTCCCAGAGGGCAAATACCTCGGAGACATCGTAGAAGTGAGTTCCAATTAAAAGCTTTACCGGGCACCCTTTTAGTCCCGCAAGAATCCTACCGGCTTTCCCTTTTACAAAGAGAGTGCCCCCCACTTCTGCAATGGCATCGGCGACTCTCCGAAAACCTGGATGTTCGAAGTCCCACCCTTGATGTTCAGGGAACAACCTCCACAACCTAACTCCCGCCCTGTGATATTGATGGATCTCCTCCCGGTATCCGATAAACCGCCGTAGATCGATCGTTCCAACGGGATGAAACCGTACTCCGAAGGATTCCAGGTTCTTGGACGCTTCTGCCCATTTCAAGGTTTCCTCATTACCTCTTTGGTAATCAAAAAGGATCCCCCGGGCAGAAACTACGAACGCTTCTTTTATACCATTCCCTGAAAGAAGTGCACCTATTTCTTTTGGAGACATGGGGATGCGGCTCTTTGGCCAAAATCCAGCCACCACATCACAATCAACCAGGTACATGGAATGCCTACCCTTTCAATCCGGTCAAAGTAATTCCCTTAATAATATGCCTCCTCATCAGCAGGAAGACCCCTAGTATAGGGACAATGGAAAGCATGGAACCGGCATTGATAGGGCCTAGATCAACCGTAAACCGATACTGGAACATTCCCAAACCGAGCTCCATTGTCCAGAGCTCCCGCGAACTTGTAATTATGAGAGGCCAGATGAAAGCCGCCCATGTCTGCATAAAGGCAAAGATCGAAAGAGCGCCTACGCTTCCTTTCAGCATGGGAAAGATTACCCTGAAAAAGATCGACCATTCCGATGCTCCATCGATTCGGGAAGCGTCGATGATCTCATCGGGGATCGATGCCAGGACGTTCTGGCGCATGAAAAAAATCCCGTAGCTCATGATAATGTACGGAGCTATAAGACCAATAAACGTATTTACCAGCGATAGTTTTACCATGGAAATGTAGAGCGGTATCATATAGGTCTCGAACGGAACCATTGCAGTAGCTAGGACGAGGATGAATAGAGCGTTCCTTCCAGGAAATCGAAACTTTGCAAACACGTACCCAGCGATGGCTGATGTGAGAAGGACACTGAGGGTACAAAGGGTGGCCATTGCCACACTATTGAAAAAAAATCGCAGGAAGGGAGCAGTGGCAAACACGGTATGAAAATTTTCCAAGGTTATATGTCGGGGCAGGAACTCCGGTGGCCAACTCAACACCTCTGTGGGTGGCTTAACTGCCGTAGAAGCCATCCATAGGAAGGGAAGAACCATGATTGAAGCCCCTAAGGAGAGGATCAGGTATTTGAAGGCAAGGAAAAAAGTCTTTCGTATCATCTTTCCTTCCCTCCTGTACGGAGTTGGACTAATGTAAGCAGGAGGACAATCAGGAAAAGGACCACCGCTTCCGAGGCAGCATACCCTGTTTTGAAGTACCGAAAGGCATTTTCATAGATGTCGAACACGAGGGTTCGAACCGCATTTCCTGGCGCTCCCTGGGGACCTGAAGTCATGATGAACACTTGGGTGAACACATTGTAAGCGTTTATGGTAGAAATGATGGTAACGAACAGGAGAATTGGCCTCAAGAGAGGTAGAATGATGAAGCGGAATACTTGGAACTTGTTTCCCCCGTCGATTGTGGCTGCCTCGATATAAGAATCGGGAATATCACGGATCCCAACTAGAAAAATGATCATGTTGTATCCGATTACTTTCCACACACTCATGATGATGATAGCCCAAATGGCAAGATCTGGATATACAAGCCACCCCAGCGGCTTGATCCCAAAGAGAGATAAGCAATAATTCAACAACCCATACGTAGGATCATAGATCCACTTCCACACAACAGCCACTGGCACCATCGGTGTAATCACCGGAAGAAAATAGAGGGTCTCAAAGAGACCCCCTAAGGCAGTTTTAGTTGCCAGCAGCACCGCCACTAGCAATGCCAGCCCCACGCTGAACACGGTAACGAATAGGGCAAAGAGAGTAGTATTTTTCAGAGAGAGAAGAAAAAGATTATCTTTGAACAGTTCTTTGTAGTTTTCAATACCGATGAACTCCTGCATAGGATCCACCACAGTAGAGTTGAAGAAACTGTAGAGGAAGTTTTGGAAGATTGGAACCACGCGTAGAAAAGCAAAGATCAGTACTACCGGGATTACTGCCGAGTAGGCAAAGATCCGTTTCTGGAGTTCCATTCGGTTCATAGAAGCTCTATTCTCCGTACAGTTTAGCTCTCTTTAGAATCTCGTTCGTCTCGTTGGCGGCATCCTGGATTACCTTGGCAATTCCAGAAGGATTGTTCGCCAAAGACTTGTCCAGATAGGCCGCTACTAATCGTTCAGCCAGTTTTGTCATGATTTCATCGAACACTGCAATCACCGTATACCCGAATTCCTCGTACTTGGGATCGCTCATGACAAAGGCTTTGAACTGCGGCTTTTTCGCCAGTACGGAATCCAGGTTGATATCTTGTCGAACCGGTAGCCAGCCTACATTGTCCAATAGCCACACTAGATTCTTTTCCTCGTTGAGGAACATGGCAAAATCCCATGCAGCATCGGGATTTTTACAGCTACGGGTTACGTATAGATTCACGGGATTGGTAATTCGACCCCAGCGCACGTCTGCCGGTACAGGGGCTGTATCGTAACTCAGATTTGGAGCTTTTTTTGCAATGTCACCGATCACCCAAGACTCCCGGAAAAACATTGCGGTGAGTTCTAGTTCAAAGGCGTCCGCATCATGTTTTATGGCATGACTGTCCCATTTATCCACGTAAAGGGCATCGATATAGTACTTCAGAGCTCTTCGACCCGCATCGTTGTTGTATCCCGCGTGATATTTCCCTTTTTCCTTGCTTTCTTCTAAAATTGATCCCCCCATTGGGTACAGAACAAACCAGAACTTTTCGGCAACACCCGATCCTTGACCAGAAAGTCGGAGGCTGTGTCCACTGCGAATAAGGTTCCCATTCGCATCATACTTTGCCAGTTTCTTCGCGAATTGGGCCATTTCAGTAAGGGTCTTTGGAGGACCAGAAAAGCCTGCTTCCTGGAACATCTTCTTGTTCCAAAAGAGGGCGGTTCTTCCCTGGAAGATAGGCAATCCGTACAATTTATCCTTATAGGTATTGTTCTTCTTGACAAAATCACTGAATCGGTTGGGGGCTAGGAAGTAATCCTTCACCTTAGCCGGCAGTTCGGGGATCAACCCTGCCTCGATGAACTTCTGATTTGCATACATGGAGATCTCGATAATATCCGCTGCGGTGTTAGAAGGGACCGTGGCAGATAGCTTCTGTTCAAATTCTCGAAGGGGATGCGTTAGGATGGTGAACTCAACATTGGGATGACTTTTCCTGTATTCCTCCGCTGCATATTTATAGAAGGCTTCCATTTCAGGAAATCCGCCCCATAGGCTGAGCTTTACCGGACCCGCCGTCTTCGTTTCCTTTCCTCCTCCTGCCATGACAAGAGAAGGTACCAGTAGGACGACTATCGTGATGACCGCCGTCCATTTCAGAGTTCTTTTCATAAAAAACCTCCTTCAATAAATAACAGTATTTGTTATTTAATTAAAAGCCTAAATCTTATTTCTGTCAAATGGGAAACTAGTCTTTTCTGTCATAGGTGCTTGATCAACGGCCTGTACTTTTCCTCGTAGGCTCGGTTCGCTTCATCCCCGCCAGGAAGGTTGGCGCTCATCCAAACGGGTGGCTTCACTCCCAAGGAAACGAGGGCTTTCACCGTCTCTACCATTAAAAAATTGATGGCAAACACGTTGCAGATAGTAGCTGTAGGACCTACTTTCTGTGGACACCCTTCCACCTCCACTACCGCATCCCCATACGGAAGGTGGCAATTTATAAAGTAGTCCACCTCTTGGTACAGGTTCTTTCCGGAAGGGTGCCGGGAAGGATGGTCCTTGGGGAGCCGGTCGGCAAAATCCCGGGAGGTTATACCGATAGAGACCATCTTCCGCTTTCGCGCTTCCAGGGCCGTGTCAATACACATCGCGTTGATCCCGTACGCGTTCACGATCACGATCACTTCCCCTGGTTTCTTCCCTACTCCATAGGCGTCCAGAACCTTTGGCGCGTATCCGGGAGTCCGCTCGATGTAGTTGGATCGCTTTGCTCCATGGATCAGGTTCGTTCCCGCGTCGAGGATCGCGTTAATGGGCACGAGCCCTCCCGACCGCCAGAGCACTTCTTCAACCGCCATATTGGAATGCCCGCCGGGTCCGATCACATGGATCAGGTTCCCTTCCGCGATAGACTTGGCCATAACCTTGGCCGCTTCTTTGATCACGGGCTCTTCGCCTGAGATCTGTTCGATCCCAGTGAAGATGGCATCCTTGTACTGTTGCAGTTCTTTATTCATGAGCTTCTCTCCTTTTAGATTGTTTTATCTAGTTCTATTTCGATAAGGCGTGCCTTTACCAGGTTCGCCACGCAAAAGAACAACATAATCGCACCTGAAACCGGCACCGAAAGATACGCGTATCCTGTGGGCAGGTCCCAGGTATCGAAGGGAATCCCCATCCGGACGATCGTCATCTGGATCCCCACCCCTATAAGAACAACGAAAAGAACGCATTCTCCTAATAGAACGAATCGCCGTAGCTTTCGGGCAACCTTAGGTTCTAGTTTGGAAATGAAATAGTCCATCAATAAGTGTTCCCCTTTTCCATACAGACAGGCACTTCCGAGGAACACAATCCAGATGAAAAGCAATCGGGAAAGGTCTGGAACCCAGAGCCAGGAAATTCCGAAGAAATACCGTAGCATAATTCGAAGCACATTAAGGACCAGAAGGACTAGGAACAACACCCCGGAAAACCATTGAGTCCCATCTATCAGATACGTATCGATTCGTGACCTCATCCTTCACCTCATTTCAAGATCAGGTTGGGAATCCACAGGACCAACTCTGGGATATAGGTGCAGAGGAACAGCACCACGAACAGGGTTAGCGTGTACGGGGTTACCGCTTTTACTAGTACTGCGAAAGGTAAGTTCGCGATCTTCGTTTCCAGGAATAGGAGCGCTCCAATGGGTGGGGTGAGGAGTCCGATCATCAGGTTCAACACGGTGATTACCCCAAAGTGGGCAGGATCGATCCCCAATCCAATGGCGGTAGGAAGCAGCACGGGAAAGAAGATCAGCATCACGGGAATAGCGTCCAGGATACACCCCATGAAGATAAAGAATAGGTTTACCAAGAGTAAGAAGGTCCATTTACTCATATGCCAGCTAGCGATGAGGAGTTTCAGTTTCTCCCCCCACTGTTCCAATGCCACAATGTACTGGAACACTCCCACTACGGCGAAGATAATCATGATGGAAGTGGAAAACACAGCGGTTTTCGCCAGGACTTCGAGGATTTCCTTGTAAGAAATGCTTCGATACAAATAGAGGGAAATAAAGAGAATATACACGATCGCGAGAACCGCAACCTCTACCAAAGTCACAATCCCGAACACGATCCCGGCGATGATGATGAGGGGCGAGATGATAGCGAGGATCGTATCCCGAAGTAAACCCAGAAACTCGGAAAAAGAAAAAGTTCGCGTGGAAAGGGGATAGTTCTTCCTTCGACTGACAATGAACACGGTGATGGCTAAGAATACCCCCATCATCAAGCCGGGGACCACCCCACCAAGGAACAATTTACCGATCGATATCCCACTGATCACCCCAATGAAGATCATAGGGATGCTGGGGGGAAAAATAGGACCGATCACAGCAGCGGACGCGTTTATCGCGGCCGCGAAAGGCAGGTCATACCCCTTTTCCTTCATGGCGGGCAGCAAGATCGAAGACACGGCGCTCGCGTCGGCCACGGCCGAACCCGATATGCCTGCCATGATCACGTTTACCACGATCGCCACGTAGGCCAGTCCTCCCTTGAACCGTCCCACAAAGAAATCTGCAAAGTCAGCGATTCTTTTCGTGATTCCTGATTTGTTCATCAACTCCCCGGCTAAAATAAAGAAGGGAATAGCCACGAGGGTGGCCGAATCCACCCCCGTAACCATATTGGTGACCAGCACTTTGAGGGAAACCTGACCCTGGATCAGGATATAGATCAGTCCACTCAACCCCATCGCGGTCCAGATACTAAACCCAATTCCTATGAAGAGAAAAAGAAGAAAAAATAACAGTAGGATCATGACGAATTCCTTGTTTTTCCTATATAGGATCAAAAAGGGGGCAGATAAATCTTAGCCCCCCAAAAACCCTACTGCATCTCCCGAACTTTCTTCAGTGCCCCTACTGGCCACTTGGTCCCTTCGTATTCATCGAAGGCTCCTTCCAATTTCTTCTGGATAGAGGCTAGATCAGGAACGATCACCTTCATCTTTTTGCTTACCAGGTCGTACGCGTCCTTCAGTTGCTTCTGGGTCAGCTCTGTTTCGTAATTCCCAGCTACTTCCGTTGCCTTGAAGATCATTTCTTGATCAGCCTTCGAGAGTTTGTTCCAGAGACTCAACGGCATATAGAAAGTTTCAATGTCCCGGATGTAATCGGTTTTAATGTAGTACCCCTGTACTTCATACAGACTCGCGGTTGCCACCACGATGACCCCGTTCTCCTGCGCGTCCACCACTCCCGTTTTCAACGCCATGTACAGTTCGCTGAAAGGAATCTGCTGGGGCAGAGCGCCGAGGGTTTGCATCGCCTTCAGCACGGTAGGACTCGCAGCGGTACGGATCTTGAGACCCTTGAAGTCATCCGCTGTTTTTACTTCCCTGTCCTTTGTGGTCAGTCCCCGCGGCGCGGTATCTCCATTGATGTTCACGATTTTGATGCCTGTGGCAGCTTCCGCTTTCTGGATTACCGGTTTCCAATAATCGGAAAGTAAGAACTTACGCATGTGTTCGTACGAATTGAATAGGAAGGGAATGGCAGTAATTTCAAATGCTTCTCCCCCTTTGATCCAGGCGAAGGTGTTGATTCCCCCATACACCATTTCCAGATCCCCTGTTTGCATCTGGGCAAACATCTCTTTCGGACCTCCCAACTGACTGTTGGGATAGATCTTTACCTCGAATCTTCCCTTGGATTCCCCTTCCAACAACTCCTTAAACTTCATGGCCGCCAAATGGGTAGGATGATTCGTGTCCCGGATATGCCCCAGACGGAGCACCATCTTTTCCTGGGCACCTCGAGCAAAAAGCCCGAATACCACCACGATACTGATCAGTACCATCACCCCTGCGCGTTTCATGCTATCCTCCTGTTTTCTAACGAACCTTTTCGCGTTCGACGCCAACGACGCCGTATTCCTGCCGAGCCCAATGGAGAGGCTCGGCGAAATGTTCTAACAGTCGTTCCTTTGCCAGCTTTCCATCCCTTTTTCGAAGGGCCTCCAAAATCTTTCGATGATCCTCCACAAAGGCCTTTTTATCCAATGTTCGGTACCGTTTGAGGTACGTAAGGTTTTTCTGAATGGTAGAAAATATCCTGATCAGGTTGAGGAGTAAGGAATTATTGGCATTCTTGTACAATCGAAGATGAAAGGCTGTGTGGAGTTCTATCAACTCGGTCTCGTTGTTGTCTGTCTGAGCGGCTTCCTCCAACTGATGGAGGATCCCTTCCAGTTCTTCCACATCCGATATGGAAAATCGGGGGGTCTCTCTCTCCAAGAAGGCTTCTTCCAGACAGATTCGGACTTCCAAGATTTCCCGAAAATCTTTCATGTTCATTTCAATACTGTAGGAAAGATTCTGTAAGATCGCTTCCAAGTTGAAACTTTTTAGGAACCGTCCCACTCCATGTTTCACCCCAATGATCTGTAGAGCCTCAAGCCCCTTCAGCGCTTCCCGAACGATGGTTCGGCTGATGTTGAGTTTCTCTGCCAACTCCATCTCGGTTGGGAGCGGGTCACCCACCTTCATACCCGAGGCTACGATATACTCTTTGATTCGTTCCTGTGCCGCTTGATAGAGGTTTTGATCCTTAAGGCTTTTCAGTTCCATCCAGCTCTTCCCCTTCCGCGACCACTTTGAGAATCCGAAGGGTATCGTCTCCCTCGCGATGGTCGAATAGGACTAGATGAGCGGGGGTTCCACCCTCCAATTTGAAGTTAGATTCCGGTATAGCTGTAAGTCTCGCGGGGTTTACCGTACAGGCTCGAATAGCCATCGATAGACTCATGTCCGTGTGCCTCACGAACTGGGCAATCCCCCGATCCAGCAGATGGCCCGCGCCCGCGAAGAAGGGTGTGCCCACCTGGGTGATCCGACCATCCGGATGGAGCTCCACATCGAGATGCCCCCATTTGTAGAAGCCCGGCTTCAATCCCGCAAGGAAGGCCACGTCACTCACCAGGATGATCCGCTCTATCCCTTTTGCCCGGGAAAAGACTTTCATCACCGAAGGGGGTAGGTGAAAACCGTCGCAGATGAAGCTGGCGTACAGTTCATCCGCCGCCAGTTGTTCCCAGATATAGTTCCGAAGACGGGGGATCTGGGCGTGGCTTCCATTCCCTAAATGAGTCGAAAGGGAAGCCCCTGACCGAATAGCTTCCTGGATCACCTCCGCAGAGGCTCCCGTATGCCCGATAGCCGCTACTACTCCCTTCTTTCGGAGATGCTGAATGAAAGGGATGGCCCCTTTCCGCTCGGGGGCTAGGGTTACGAGCCGTACGGTTCCCTCGGCCGCTTCCTGCCACTCCTCGAACTCATCGATATCAGGATCCCGGACAAACTCCCGGTTATGGGCACCCCGGGGGCCATCCTCTTCGGATATGAAAGGCCCTTCCAGATGCACTCCCAGGATACTGGCCCGCACAAAGGAGTAACGGTTTCTCGCTTCCGTGAGGATTCGAAGATTGGCTAGGATACGCTCCTTAGGTCGAGTAATAATGGTAGCAAAATGGCGGGTGGTTCCAGTTTTAGCTACTGAACGGCAGACTTCCAGTACCTTTTCCGGTGTTAGATCTTCCCCACTGTAGTCGATGCCTCGGTGGCCGTTGATCTGGAGGTCAAAAAACCCTGGCGAAAGATAAGGTAAATCCTTCGATGGTTTGATTTCTCGAACCTCATGGATTTGGCCCTGCTCTATTCGAACTTCAAGGGTTTTTCCTGTCGCTACAGAAACACCGCGATACACCATCCGTTACCTCCCACCTTGGAGCGCTTCACGTCATACACTAGGACTTTTATTAGCCCACTAGGTAACTAAAAAACCAACCCTGGTTGTACGACATCGTAAGTCGTATAACAAAAAGTATGAACCGAGAGTCTAAATCTGTCAAGCTGAATAGGGAAGCAGTGTATCTTAAACTTCCAGATAGGGAAGCAGTTCTCCCAAAAAGTAATTCTCAAGCATTCCTTGAGGCCCTCCCCTCCCAAACAGGGTACTGGAGTTGTCCACAGCAGGTCGGGGGAGGTTCCGTTATCCTCGAATTGGGGAATGTGCCCCATCACATCTGGGCCAAAAACTGCGTAGCGATCTCGCAAAACACTTGTACCCCAATTGGTAAAACCCTCTCATCGATGGAGTACTTCGAGTGGTGAATGGGATACGCGGAGTTCTCTTCGCTATTGGTGCCAAGGAACATATAGACGCCGGGAGCTTTTTCCTGAAACAGGGCAAAATCTTCCCCACCCATGGAAGGGGGGAAATCCATCACTACAGAGTCCTCTCCTAGACTCTTCTTTAAAACACCCTGAATCCAACCGGCTAGTTTTCCATCATTGTTAACCGCGGGAATACCAAACTCGTAATTTAGGTGGTAGGAAGCTTTAGAACCAGAGGTAATTCCTTTGATCATTTCCTCCATCCGCCGGGCAATGAGAGAACGCACATCCGGGTCAAAGGTGCGTACCGTTCCTTCCAGTTCCACCCAATCAGGAATCACGTTGAAGGTCGTTCCTCCCTGGATACGACCTACGGTGAGGACTGCAGGTTTTAAGGGATCGATTTCCCGGCTCACGATCCGTTGCAGAGCGAGGACCACCTCGGATGCTACTACAATGGGATCCACCGACTTCTGAGGAATTGCCCCATGCCCCCCCTTTCCCACGATCTTCGCTTTAAACCGGTCCACTGCGGCCATCACGGGGCCTCCCCGTACAGCGATCTTTCCTAGAGGTAGATCAGGCCAGATGTGAAGACCTACCACTGCATCTAACTCTAAATTTTTCACGACCTCGCTGGAAAGCATCGCCTGTGCACCATTGAGAGTTTCTTCCGCTGGTTGAAAGAAGAATACTACCGTACCTTTCAATTGGTCTCGGATATTCGAAAGCAGTTTGGCCGTGCCTAAGGCGATGGTAATATGACCATCGTGCCCACAGGCGTGCATACGTCCGGGGTGTAAAGAAGAAAAAGAAAGTCCCGTTTCTTCCGTAACAGGAAGGGCATCGATGTCTGCCCGGATACCGAGGGTTTTCCCCACCTGCCCACCTTGAAGAATTCCTACAACCCCTGTTCTACCCACTCCGGTATGTACGGAAAGTCCCCATTGCCGCAACTGATCCGCGATAGCAGAAGCTGTCTTCTCCTCCTCCATGGCTATTTCTGGAATCCGGTGAAACTTTCGTCGCCATTCGACAAGATCTTTCTCCAATGCTGCAATTTCTTTCTTAAGATCCATATATCCTTCCCGTTACGAGTTGTAATGATGGCAGTGTATCCTAAGCGACTCGAACCTTCAATCGATCTTTTCCATGGACCCGTAGGTAAACCGGTTCACATGCTCATCCGGTTGCGCAGGGGTTATGTAGCTTACTAAAACAAACACTATGATATTCACCAACAACCCCCAAATACCCGCATGGATGTCGAACAAGGGCTTCGCGAAGATCTGGAAGTAGGTATTTACCACCACCCCAACCACGAGACCCGCAATAGCCCCCTGCTTCGTTGCCCGCGGCCAGAAGAAGGTAGCAAACACGAGAGGAAGGAACTGGACAATGGATCCATAGGCACCCAGCAGCAACGCGACTAGAGATTGTGCTCCAAACACGGCAATATAATAGGCGACACTGGTGAAGATAAGAACAGCAATTCGGGTAACAAACACTGCCTTTTTGTCATCCAGATGAGGATTGAAAAGCTTCTTATGAAAGTCCATCGTGTATACCGAAGCGGCTCCATGTGTGATCGTGTCGGCGGAGGACATGGCTGCCGCAAGGGTCGCTGCCGCAAAGAAACCCAATAGAATCGGAGAAAGTTGCATTTTCATAATCATGGTAGGAAGAATTTCGTCCGCCGATTTAAGGCTTTCCTTGGGAACCACTCCAATTCCGGCGAACCCAATGAACAATACCGGCACCATAATGATGGCAAAGGTTGGGTAGAAGGCGACTGTCTGTTTGAGAGTCTTCTCCGAATCGGTAACGTAAGCCTTCATGAACAAATGGGGCCACATGGTGAAGCCTAAAACGGAGACGGCAATTGCAGAACTAAAAGCAGCCCATGAGATACCCGGAGGCCCTACGACAAGATGCTTGGGCATACTCGCGTAGATCTTCTCGAACATGGGGCCGATACCGCCATGAAGTTTGAAAGGAAGATACAGGCCCAATCCCCAGGCCATCACGATCATCATGATGGCTTGGACCACATTCGTCCATGCTACCCCGCGCACGCCGCTGGTCAAAACATAGATCAAGACAACTCCATAGGACAGCAGGGCTCCCAACCAGAAGGGGACATACCCACCGGTAGTGACGTTCAGCACATACGCCATTCCCTTCAATTGAAGAGCGATGTACTGAATGAAGGCGAGGATACTCACGACTGCCATGAGAGCGGACAATGTTTTTGACTGAAAGCGGTCTGCAACGAGCTCGGCCTGTGTCACATACCCGTACTTTTTCCCTAACCGATAGGCTCGCGGACCCCAGATAAGCCAAGGCAGGAGCCCCATTGCGCAGTAGGCAAGTATGTAGTATGAGGCCGCTCCCCGGGAGTAAGCCCACCCTGGACCGCCCAAGAAAGCGAAGGCGCTGAAAATCGCACCTCCCATAAGGAAATACATGACAAAGAAATTCAGTGTTCGGCTAGCTGCTACATACTCCTGGATTGAATTCTCTTTGTGCCTGCCCGCCTGAATTCCGGTTATCAAAATCACTATCAAATATGCAACAACGACCAAAAGCACGGAAACTACAGCATTCATTTTTTCTCTCCGTATTCAGAACGATACATTACCAACAATCCAATGAATCCGATGACGATCCATAGGATGATCCAAAACATGGAGAACGGCATACCGAGAACAAAAGGCGTCGCACTATTAGCTACAAGATACAACGGCCAAATGTTCGCAAGAAACACGACGGTAAAGAAGAGAACCCAGAAGATGGCGCTCTTCTTTTGTTTGGATGACCACCCTTTTGGGAACAACACAAGCCCCATGGTTGAACCTCCTCATAGAGTATATTTTTTGATAAATTCTCTGATATATCTTCAGAAAAGTCAACGAAAATCGTGATCTCGTGTATCCTTCTCGAATCCCATCTACAGGAACAAAATAAAAAAACCGCCCTTTGTAAGGGCGGTTCTCACGTGCGGTTTAGTTACCTTTGAATAAAGGTTATTTCTTGTACCCCGCGTCATTCAGAGCTTTCTGTGCCTTTTCCAGATCTTCCTTCAGCGTAGTTAGTTTGTTCTTCGCGTCAAGGTAATCGCTGGAAGCTTTGGCGTCGGATACTGTTTTTTCCACCGAGTTTACCAGTTCCTTGATCGGCTTCACATCGATTTTTGCCCGTGCGCCAGCTTTTTCGGCTTTCCCAAGTTGGACTTTCACATCCGGAAGAAGAGCGGTGATTTCATCAGCGAGTTTTGCTACACCCGCTTTTGCCGCCTCCATGCTTGCTTTTGCGGCTTCCTTCGCTTTATTGGAAGCATTTAGCAAAGCATCTGCCAGATCCTTGGTCTTCCCATAATCCTTGGCCTTAAGGTTGTCCTGAAGCTTGTTGTAAGCGTCTGAAGCGGCCTTGTATTCGTTCGGAGCATAGGCCTCAGCTTTCGCTGCTTTCGCTTCTTCGAAAGCCTTCGTCGCTGCATCTACCTCCGCCTGAGGTAGCTTGGGCCCACAGGCAACCAATAGCGCTACCACTGCAAGGGCTGCAAGGATTACTTTGAAATACTTCATAACTCCTCCTCTGAAAAAGAAATATTTATATAAGTCTATCCGAGAAAAAGAGACTTATATTTCATGATGTTTAGCTCAATATACAAAAAATAGAAAACTGAATCAAGTAGTTCAGCTCCTGTTCTGTGAAAAAAAGAACAGTATTTACGCCTTATCTACAACCGTATGGGGTATATGCCGTATTCACGGACCGCTTGTCGCATCGCAAGATAATTTTCCAGTTTTACTCCAGGCTGAAGCACATTACTCGTCGTAACGACCAGCCCACCCCCCCTGGCTGCGCCGTGGATTGCATCCCGCACTTCCTGCCGTACCTGCTCCGGAGTCCCTTCGATCAGAGTATCGCAGTTCACTCCCCCGAAGAAACAAAGCCGAGTTCCATACCTCTGTTTCAGCTTTCCCAGATCCATTCCAATATTCGTTTGGATTCCATTCCAAGCATCGATTCCACAGTCTATCAAGTCGTCCAAGATGTCCCACAGGTATCCGTCCGTGTGTTTAATGAAAATACCCCCTTTTCTATGCACCGCTTCCACCTGCCTTCGGATGCCGGGGACAATGTACTTTCGAAATAGCTCAACCCCCATAATGGGCCCCCGATTGTCACAGTAATCATCCGTGGTCATCACCGCGTCTGCCCCTGCCTCGAGAAACGCTTCTAGAATTTTGATGTTACGAGTAACATAAAGATCAATAGCTTTTTCCACGAACTTTGGGTCTGTGATCATCCGCACTAGGAACTCTTCCATACCCACTGTTTGTTGCCAGGGGAAAGTTCCATCAAAGGGTGCTCGCCCCACGATGAAACACGTACCCTTTAATTCCTTTACCACATACCGAAGAGCATCCAGTTGGGAAGAGTCCACTTCGAAGGGTGAATCCGGATCTGGAAGGTCTTCTACCGTCATATCCAGGGGAAAGGACGCTTGCTCGAGGATATTCCCGGCCTCCGGGTTGAATCGAATCTCTTTTCCACTCTCGTCGATCCAAGAGTAAGGCCCCGTCATCTTGGGCACCTTATATTCTTTCTTCTTGGGAACGAAGGGAACCCGAACATAATCCCATTCCAAAACCTTTGCCAATTCCACTATGGTTCGTCCATAGTCTTTCACGACTTCATCCCGCTTCCCATGCCACAGAGCTTGGAGTTCCTCCCAGCCGGTAGAATAGTAGGTAGGTCGACCTAGAATTTCTTGAGTGAGTTTGCCGTTTACCTGATTCTCTCCCGTAGGAACTCGATCTGGCTCTCTATGTGACAGCGCTTCCCATACCCGCTCGAACCCTGTCATAGGACACCTCCCAAAAAACATTCAAGTTATTCAATTATCCACCAATTAATACTCTGGGTAGCCATGTAACGGTGGAAGGGATGATGAGCATTGTGACTACTACTGCCAATAGCGCAACGAAGAACCACCCCATTCCTTTCATGAACTGAGCTGTCGTGATTTGCGCGATCTCGCAGATAATGAACATACTCAACCCAACAGGAGGCGTCATAAGTCCAATCATCAGCGTGAGGGTAGAGACTACTCCGAAAAGCACTAGATCGATCCCCACACTCTTCACCAATGGCATTAGCATAGGAATAAAGATAATGATATTCGCCGAGGGATTCATGAAGCACCCTGCAATGAGAAATCCAATAATGATCAGGATCATCACGATAGTAGGATTCGTCGAAAGGTTCGTGATCGCTTGGGTGAGAAGCAATCCTACTTGTTCCCTTGAGAATACCCATGCCAGTGCATACGCGGCACCGACAATGATCATGATATTAGCCGTGTCTTTTGCCGTTGCGATGAACATGTCGAATAGCTCTTCTAGTTTCGTTTCTTTATAGATCACGATTCCAATAAATAACGCGTATACAACTGCAATGACACCTGCTTCTGTAGGTGTGAATATTCCTCCTAGGATTCCTCCCAGAATTACGATTGGGGTTGTCAATGCGGGAAAGGCTCGTACAAACTCGTGTGCGATCTCAGAGAGAGAAGAACGCTTCGAACGGGGGTAATTCCGTTTCTTAGAAAGGAAATACACTACTACCATCATGTATACCGCTAGCAGTATTCCGGGAATGATACCTCCCACAAAGAGCTTACCGATCGAAATTCCCGCTACCCCCCCTATCAACACCATGGGAATACTGGGAGGGAAAATCGGACCAATGGTGGCAGATGCGGCCGTTACCGCTGCGCTGAACTCCTTATCGTACCCTTCGTCTACCATTGCCTTGATTTCTATCTTCCCCAATCCTCCTACATCCGCCAACGCCGATCCCGACATCCCTGAAAAGATGAGGCTAGCTAAAATATTCACATGGGCCGTACCTCCGGTAAAATGCCCCACTAGGGTTCGGGTGAAACGAAAGATTTT
Organism: uncultured Spirochaeta sp.; assembly: GCA_937140905.1. Taxonomy (GTDB): domain Bacteria; phylum Spirochaetota; class Spirochaetia; order DTKZ01; family DTKZ01; genus DTKZ01. Next base: position 24,026 of record CAKZQO010000264.1, on the reverse strand, counting down.
ATCCGTGATTCCAGTCGAGTTCATGATATTGCCTGCTAGCATATAGAGAGGTATAGCCATCAACTCATACGATTCTGTTCCGGTAACGAACCTTAAGGGAATATTCACTAAAGGTAAAACGGGATCTAGTAGGAAATAGGATAGCGCGGCCATCCCCAGAGAAAAGGCAACGGGAATCCCTAGCAAGAAACCGATCAGCATGACCAATAGAACGATAGCTAACATACTATCCTCTCCTTCCCTTGTGAAAGGTTTTATATAAGGAATACAAAAGCATCAGGACGCACGAAACCGTAAGGGAAGAAAAAAGAAACAACTTGGATATTGCCAGGGAGGTAGCCTGTTGCTTCGAATACGAAATTACTACAGGGATGGAGTGATAGAAAAGCAATAGCAAGAAGGCAACGACAAGAAGGGATGATACTCCTTCCATCACACGATTGATCCGTTTCGGAAGAATCGTACTTAGAATATCCACTACGATATGTTTCTTTTTGATGTATAGGACAACCGAGCCTAGATAGGTAATCCATACGAAGATCCAAACCGCCATCTCTCCTGCCCACAGTAAATGGCCCCGAAAAATATATCTAGTTACCACTTGGAGGAATAGAAGGACGACCATCACTACCAATAAGACACCCAAGACCTTTTCAAGAAACCGTACGAATTTCTCTTCCATGAAAAAATCAACCTCCCACCTCATACGTGATTTGATATAAAGAAGCCGTTGCTTAACAGCAACGGCTCTTTCCCTTTATAGAGTTCCAACCTCAAATTTATCTTGTTTTAGAAATCTCTTTTAGGATATCCTCATAGAGATTGGGAACCCATTTCTGTGAAAACTTGGCAGGAATATCCTTCAGTGCATTTTGGAAGGATTGTTGGTCTACCTCTATGAAAGTCATTCCTTTATCTTCCAATTTTTTTCTATAATCGGCCTCACTTCTATCCTGCAAATCGTTGTGAAACCGGGTGATCGATTTCCCTTCTTCAAGGAAAAGCTTCTGCAACTCTGGATCGAATCTCTGGAATGTCTTTTCGCTCAGCACATAGGTAAAGAAAGCGCGCTGATGACCGGTGAGATTTACATACTTCTGCACCTCATAGAAGGCAAGGGAATAGATGAAGGATAGAGGATTCTCCTGGGCTTCCACAATTCTTTGCTTTTGAGCCATATGCAGCCCACCGAGAGCAATCGCTTGAGGGAATGCGCCCAATGCTTTCCAACTCTCCACGTAGATCGGTTGCAGGGGTATACGGATCTTCAACCCCTTTACGTCCGCGGCTGTTTTGATGGGACGGTTGGAAGTAAGATGTCGGGGTCCTCTGAGCCCATATCCAACAATCCGGATCCCCTTGTTCTTCAACATTGCCTCTTGGACTCTCTGCCCAATGGGGCCATCCAGCACAGCCATGATCTCTTTTCCGCTCCTGAAAATGTAGTAGGCGCTCCAGATGTTGTATTCGGGAGCGGCTTGTTCATGCACCGTAGTACCCATGATGGCCATGTCCACGGAACCTAACTGAAGCTGGTTCACGATATCTACTTCCTTACCCAGTTGCTCGTTTCCGTACAACTTTACCGTTACCCGGCCTTTCGACTTTTCCTCGATTCGTTTCTTGAACTCTTTTGCGCAGATATCGTCCTCCGCCCCTTCTGCACCCCCATAGGATATTGAAATCTGGAACGTTTTCGGTGCTTCTGCTTTCCCACTCCCCTCTTTCGCACCCCCGGCGATGGCCATAGCCGCAATTAAAAGAGTTAGAACGATGGAGAACAATCCTTTTTTCATGTCCCTACCTCCCTTGTCATACAATTGAACACCAGGTCAACGACCTGGATGACTATCTTTTCTTAGGTTCGTTCACCGGCCACTTGGGTCTGCGCCCAGATAACACGTCGTCGATTCCCATGGCAGCATGCAGAGCCATTCGGGTCATACACTCGGTTGTCAAGGCCGCGTTATGAGGGCTCAGAATTACGTTTTCAAGGGTAAAGAGAGGATTGTCTGGTTTGGGAGGTTCTGGATCGAACACGTCTAATCCCGCGCCCGCGATCTTGCCTGTTTTCAGCGCTTCGTACAACTCTTTCTCCACCACCACGTCCCCTCTAGCAGCATTGATCAGGTACGCGGAAGGTTTCATGAGGTCGAAGTATTTCTTTCCAATCAGTCCTCGGGTTTCCTTTGTCGCGGGTAAATGTAAGGTTACAAAATCGGCTGTGCGGAACACATGTTCCAAATCTGTAACGAGCTTTGCTTCGGGAAGCCCTTTGATTTCTTTTATGTAGGGATCGTAGGCAAGAATTTCCATATCCAAGCCAAATCGGGCCTTTTTCGCTACCAAGGACCCTACCCGACCCGCTCCAATCACCCCCAAGGTTTTTCCCGCTAAGTCCGAGCCTTTCACCCGGTTTCGGAACTCCCAATCATTGGTACGGGTAGCCTTGTCTCCCCGGAGGAAATTCCTTGCCAGGGCTACGATCATCCCAATGGTGTATTCAGCAACCGAACTCGCGTTGGATTCTGGAGCGTAGGTAACCCAGATTCCCTTTTCCGTGCAGGCTTCAACATCGATGTTATCTACCCCTACCCCATGTCTACCGATCACTTTTAGTTTTGGGGCAGCCTCGATCACCTCCCGGGGGAAGGGAGCTGTGCGAGCCAGGATGGCATCGCAATCTACCACATCCTTCTTGATGGCTTCTACCGTAGCTCCCGAGCCCATCTTGATCGTGTACCCCCGATCGCGAAGATACTTTTTCCCTTCTTCCACAATGTCCTGCGGTATTAAAACTGTGTATCCCATCTTATTTCTCCGTTATTTCCTTAGCTGGGCAATTCCCTCACGAGCGGCGCTCATCAGCATATTCACATCGTTGGACCAGAGGTTACAACTCATTCCTTTTGCAATCCAGGGCTTCAGTTCATCCGTGCTCATTAGATGGATCCCCGAGAATTTTCCCGCTCGTTTCGCTGCGGTAATGATCTTGTCCATCGCTTCGATGAACTTTGGATGCTCCTTCTGTCCCAAGATTCCCAGGCTCTGGGTAAGATCGTTGGGGCCTACGAATAGCACATCGATCCCATCCAAGGCAACCAATTGATCCACGATGGCCACTCCCGCCGGAGATTCTATCTGGGCCATCAGTATGCTATCCGCATTCTGTTGGGCCATGTATTCGGAAGCTGGAGGGGTCTTTTCCCAGCCCGTATGAGCGCGCATAAGAGCCACTCCCCGGTTCCCCATGGGTGCATACTTGGAATACATGATCAGGTCCTTCGCCTGTTGAACAGATTCAACCTGGGGCAACAGGATCCCCGCCGCACCCATCTCCATTGACTTCAACACCACCTCCCGTCTCGCTTCGGGAATCCGGATCATAGGAGGAATCCCGCATTCCCTAGCCATGGCAAACATGAGGGCTACTTGACTGTAGTCGAAGGATCCATGCTCGCAATCCACGATGAAGAAATCGAATCCACAGACCTTCAACATCTTCACCAGTTCGGGATTCTCGAATACGGTGATCATGGTACCTAGTAGGTTTTCGCCCTTCCGAAGACGTTCTTTCAGATTACTTTTCATTGAAAATACTCCTTCCTAGATTTCGTTTTATCATATTTATATGCAAGGATCATACCAGGAGAACTTTCGATCGCTCCTTCAAGGATCTTTCTAGCAAATTAAATCCAATTCTTTAATAGATAAAGAACTAGGCATTCAAGAAAAATGAGTTGATCGTTCCAATTGGATTCTTTAAGAACCATGAAAGAGCGTGTTGCAAGTTTGAAACAAAAAGGAATCCCTTCCTTGAAACATCTATTGCGCTTCGTAGCGTTTACCCTCGGATAACTTTCCACCGGTATCGGGGCTGCCCATTCCGGGTATATCCATCCTGATGGAATAAAAGGTGGACCTTCATGCAGGATAAACGGTCCTTTGGATCATGGGAAACCAGAAGGATTGTAGGTCTGCCTAGGGGTTTCGATTCTTCGGCAACCCGTTCTAGCGTTGCCAAGAGAATCCTCCTATGCTCCTCGTCCAGGCCAGTGCAGGGTTCGTCTAGAATCATCAGGGGGGGTCGACGAACGAAAGCCCTTGCCGCTAGTGCCAATCGTTGGATCCCCCAGGGGAGATCCCGAAATAGTCTATTTCCATACCCTGATAGTCCACATAACCGAAGTGCTTCTCGCGCTTCTTCTACTCGTTCCTCTCCCACTGGTTCGTAGAGTCCCACCGTTCCGAAAAATCCCGAAAGAACTACCTCGAGGATGGAAATATCCTCCAATGCAAGAAAGGACCGGTGCAGTTCATGAGATACCAGACTCGTCTGCATCCGTATATCTTGCATCCGTTCTCCCGTCGTACGGGGAATTCCTGCCACCACGATCTCGTTCATCCATCCCTGAGGGTGATCTCCGGTGATCAGTTTTACCAGGGTGGATTTTCCGCATCCATTGGGTCCCTGAATAAAGCAGTGCTCTCCTGCATACAATTCAAAATCCAAACCGTCGAATATCACTCGATCCGCGTACGCCACGCGGACCTTCTGCATGTGGATAAGACAAGACTCATTCAACGGACGCCTGTCAGAGCCCAAAACTCCCTTATGGTTGGTTAACTGCCCGTCGATCGAAAAAGACGGGAAAAAAGATGGTGGGTTTTGGTACTCCCTCTTTCCTTCCCACCTGTTCACGTGCTCTACCCTTCCATCCTTCAACTGCAGGACATGGGTAACCGAGGGAAGGATTTGATCTTCCCGATCGCAGAGAAAAAGGACTGCCGGTAATGGATCGGTACCAGAACTGTCCTTTTTAGAAGACTCTCCAGCGTCATAGATTTGTTTAGGTAACACCCCCTGAGCCGTGGTGATTCTTTGAAAGAACTGAGTCACTTCATGCCGGGACTGGGCATCCAAGCCCTCCAATAGATCCTCACAAACAAGGAGAGATGGAGCTTCCAGAAGGGCTTTGAACAGGAGGACCTTCCGGAGCTCACCTGTGGAAAGATATTTAAGTCCTCGTTTCCGTACAGCTTCTAAGCCAAGCTCATCCCAAAGAGGGGCAAGATCGCTCCTTCGGTAAAAAGTTTCAATTTCCAAGAATCTTTCCACCGTTAGGCCTGGATGCTGTCCCCCTTCCACGAAATCACTTTCATCGAAGCGAAGAGAATACCGCAAAACCTTTTCCGCTTCTTCGAAGGAAAGGACTACCCCCTTCCTCCCATTCTCCACAAATTTATTCACCCAGGAACCTTCCGCATTTCCGGGGCGAACGACTGTCTGCCCCACGAGGGCATAGGCAAGGGTATCCTTCCCGCTCGTGTTGGAACCCAGGACAGCCCACACCTCTCCTGTTTTCCAGGTCCAGGAAAAGTCTTTCAACACCGGTTCAGGACCAAACGGAAGGCCCCAGGATGAAGGCCCAAAAGCATCTTTAGCCCACACATCGCAATGGATGCTCTGCACGAGAATATCTGGATGGGAATACATTGCAGGAGATTATAGAAAGACAAGAGGGTGAAAAACAAGGGGAAAGGGAAGCAGCCCAACACTTGTATTCTTTTTCACTTTTTCGTTTAAAAACATATTAATAAGAGATAATTATCACATAGAATATAAAATAATTCACATATAATAAAAAAAGATCTTCACAAAATAAAAAACTAGACATAGAATGCATATAGATACAAAATAAATCGTTGCCGTGTACCACAACCGAGGGATTCAACAACGAAGACTTAGCCGTACATGGAGGTCCTATGAACACATCCGTGATGCCGGCAGTTTCGGAACAGCAGATCCTCGAAATCATCAACCGCTTCCAAGGCAAGCCGGGTGCTTTGCTGGGGATCCTGGAAACCGTCCAGGAATCGAATCCACACAAGTATCTGCCTGAAGAAACTTTACAACTCATTGCCAAGCACACAGGTACACCCCTGTCGCGCATCTACAGCCTGACAACGTTCTACTCCTTTTTCAACCTGCAGCCCCAGGGAGAGCATATCATCCTTGTCTGCAGGGGTACTGCGTGCCATACCCGGGGGTCTAGAGTTCTTCTGGAAGATTTATCTTGCCTGCTAGATTGTTCCGCTTTTCTAGAAAGTGGAGAAAATACCTTCACCACGAAAGACAAGAAGTTCACGATCAAAACCGTCGCGTGTTTTGGTCAATGCGCCTTAGCGCCGGTAGTATCCATCGACGGGGTCATCTACAGCCGGATGACCAGTGCCCGTCTGAAGGGGATTATCGAAAAACTGGCCAAAGGGGGGAAGAAACATGAGTAACTCCACTACTGTCCAGTCGACCTTAGAAGCGATTCGATCTAGTGCCCGAAAGAAAATACTTCCCGATACTGCCTACATCGCCATCGGATATGGAACCTGTGGAATCGGAAATGGCGCAGACGAGTTATTCGCCGTTCTTGAACAAGCGATTCGAACCAATGGTTCCAAACCCGTTCGATTAAAGAAAACAGGTTGTTTCGGATACTGTTCTGCAGAGCCTTTGGTAAACGTATACCTTCCGGGGAAACCCCTCCTCATTCTCCATCGGGTAGAGAAGAAGGAAGCGCCTAAAATCCTGAAAGCCGTCCAGCAAGGGGATGAAGGGTTTCTGCGAAAAAGAGCCTTGTGCAAGATCGAAGAGTGGGATTTCCTCACGTCGAAAATCCAATTCGGCACCGGGTTCCCAGGCACTCCCCGGTGGAACGAAGTTTCATTTTTCAAAGGGCAACAGAAGGTGGTTCTCCGGGATGCTGGTTTAATCGATCCCACCGATATCGAGGAGTACCTTGCCATTGGAGGATACTCCTCCTTGGAAAAAGCTTTATTCCAATTAACTCCCGCCCGTATCATACAGGAAATCAAAGACTCTGGTCTCCGAGGTCGTGGGGGTGCCGGGTTCCCAACCGGGAAAAAGTGGGAGCTGATGAGACAGGAAAACTCTCCCGAGAAATACATGGTCTGTAATGCAGATGAAGGGGATCCGGGTGCTTACATGAACCGGAACGAAATCGAAAGCGATCCCCATGCGCTGATCGAAGGGATGATCATCGGGGCGTATGCGATGGGTGCGCACACAGGATTCATTTACGTACGGGCAGAATACCCCCTGGCGGTAGAGCGACTCCGTATCGCCATCGAACAGGCTCGAACGTACGGTGTACTAGGACCAGATATTTTGGGTTCTGGATTTGGGTTCGATATCGAACTAGTAGAGGGAGCGGGAGCTTTTGTCTGTGGAGAAGAAACAGCCCTCATAGCCTCTGCTGAAGGAAAGTCTGGAAGGCCAGTTCCTAGACCCCCCTTTCCTGCTCAGAAGGGATACAATGGGAAACCTACTACCATCAACAACGTAGAAACCCTATGCAACGTTCCCGCTATCCTTGCCAAGGGGGCCGAGTGGTTCTCCTCCATTGGCACGACCGGAAGCCCGGGAACCAAAGTGTTTTCCCTGGTAGGTAAAGTAAAGAACACTGGCCTTGTAGAACTACCCCTGGGAACTCCCTTGGAACAAATCGTGTACACCATGGGAGAAGGAGCGGGAAAAAAGAAAAAGATCCGGGCCGTACAGACAGGAGGGCCTTCGGGAGGGTGCATTCCCGCCACCCTCTTCAATTCAACAGTGGATTACGAGTCCCTCAATTCTCTGGGCGCCATCATGGGTTCGGGGGGAATGGTAGTTCTAGATAGCGACAACTGCATGGTGGACACAGCCCGGTATTTTGTCGAGTTCACCACCTCCGAATCCTGCGGCAAGTGTACTCCCTGCCGGGAAGGGTTGTCTCAGGCGCAAGAGATCCTTACCCGCATTACCCGTGGGGAAGGAAGGGAGGAGGACTTGGTAAAACTGGAAGAGTTAGCCAAGGTCATCAAAGATTCCAGCCTCTGCGGGTTGGGTCAAACAAGCGCCAATCCCATCCTAACCACCCTGAATTACTTCCGCGATGAATACCTGGCTCATATTCATGCCAAGAGGTGCGACGCAGGGATCTGTGAAAACCTCTTCCTTGCCCTCTGCGAGAATAGCTGTCCCCTCCACATGAACATACCGGGGTACCTGCAGCTTCTAAAAGAGGGAAGAATCGAAGAAGCGTTCGAGTTGACTTTGAGGGACAATCCGCTGCCCGGAACCGTAGGTCGAATCTGCCATTTCCACTGTCAGATGCGTTGCCGCCGGGATACGATCGACGAACCAGTCCATCAGGGGGAAATCCATCGTTACCTAGCCGATACGATCTATAAAATGGGGAAGGAACGGGACATCTACGCAAAGCTATTGAAAGAGAAACTGCCCAAGACAGGCAAACGGATTGCGATTATTGGTGGAGGACCCGCAGGACTTACAGCAGCCTTCTATTTAGTCCGTTTAGGGCATGAGGTAACTGTGTACGACGATCACCCCAAGGCCGGAGGGATCATGCGATACGGGATCCCCGATTATCGACTCCCCAAGGATGTGTTGGACAAGGAAATCTCCCTACTAAAAAAACTTGGCGTAAAGTTCCGGATGAACACTCGGGTAGGAAAGGACCTCCCACTGGAAGAGATCGACGAAAACTCGGACGCCGTGTTCATTGCTGTTGGAGCGGGGAAAGACATGGACCTCGATATTCCTGGTAAGGATCTGAAAGGGGTGCATCCCGGATATGAACTCCTGGAAAAGTTCGCCTTAGGGAAGGTTAAAAATTTCGGTAAAAACGTGGTGATCATTGGAGGCGGAAATGTGGCGATCGATGTGGCCCGCACAGCCCTCCGGTTGGGTTCCAAAGTTACCATCGTGTATCGCAGAGACCGGGACGCTCTACCCGCCAACCCGCAAGAATTGAAGGGGGCTGAGGAAGAAGGAATCGAGTTCCTCTACCTCTCCGCACCCAAACGGATCCTGGGAGAAAAGGGTCATGTAACGGGTCTAGAAATCGAAAAGATGGAACTAGGGGATGTGGATGCTTCGGGTAGAAGAAAGCCGGTTCCCACGGGAAAAAAGAAAATTGTTCCCTGTGACACGGTAGTGATCGCCGTGGGAGAAACGGTAGATTCCGAGTTCCTCAAAGCCTATGGGGTGAAGGTGAACAAGGACGGCACAGTGAAGGCAGATCCCATCACCTTGAACGCAGGGCCCTCCCACATGTTTGCAGGAGGGGACGCGGTCACAGGACCTGCTACGGCTGCTGAAGCCATGGGGTTGGCCAAAAAGGCCGCAGAATCGATCGATACGTACCTGATGAAAGAAAAACGATTCCATCGCCTCTTCGTGAAGTTCCTCTACAAGGATGAGGTGCCGTTCAATCCTGAATCGATCCCCCAGAACCGCCCCAAGGAGATTCCTCCTTCGGAGCGGATCAGCAACTTCATGGAAATAAACCTTGGGTATTCGGGAGAGCAAGCCCGATTGGAAGCTGAACGGTGCCTACGATGCGATGTTCGCTCCGTCACGATGGAGAGGAGGTAAAGAAATGGAACAGACAACCCTGAAAAAACAAGAAGGCCCGGTAACCGGAACGGTAGCGCCGAGTACTACGAAGGGAGCCGCTACGTGTTCCATCACAGTGAATGGGAAATCCTACACTGTCCCCAAAGGAAAAACGATCCTAGAAGCAGTCTCCGCCCTCGGATACTCGATCCCTACCCTCTGCCATCTTCCCGAAGTCTGCTCGAATGCTTCTTGCGGCGTGTGCGTAGTGGAGGTAAAAGGAGCGAAATCGCTTCTCCGCTCCTGCGTCACCAAGGTAACGGATGGTATGGATATTCATCTTGCCTCTCCTCGGGTGCTTACAGCCCGACGCACCAACGTGGAACTCCTCTTAGCCAACCACCCGAAGGATTGTCTTTCCTGCCTAAGGAACCAAAACTGTGAGCTCCAGAGTATCGCATCTCTCCTTGGAATCGAGAGTATTCGGTTCGCACAGACCCGGAAAAGGCCGCTCTCTTTGGACACAACCTCGGAAGCGTTAGTCCGGGATCCGAACAAATGCATCCTATGTGGCCGCTGCGTAGCGGTCTGCTCTGAGATACAGGGAGTGAACGTTATCGATATCATGGGTCGAGGATCCAAGAGTCAGGTCGCCACCTTTTTCTTCAAGGGGTTAGGAAACGTAGCGTGCACTAACTGCGGTCAGTGCGCCCTAGTCTGCCCTACCGCAGCCATCGTGGAAAAGGATCATACCGGTGAGGTTTGGAAAGCCCTCCAGGATCCCAAGAAAGTAGTGGTGGTACAGACGGCTCCCGCCATCCGGGTAGGTCTGGGAGAAGCGATGGGGATGGAATGGGGAGCTTTGGTTACGGGAAAGATGGTGGCAGCCCTAAGACGATTGGGGTTTTCCAAGGTCTTCGATACCCAGTTTACCGCCGACCTCACCATCATGGAGGAAGGGCACGAACTGATCCAACGGTTGACTACAGGCGGGAAACTTCCCATGATCACCTCCTGTTCCCCCGGCTGGATCAAGTTCATCGAACACTTCTATCCCAAGTCCCTCGACCATGTGTCTACCTGTAAGTCCCCCCAGCAGATGTTTGGGGCGGTAGCAAAAACCTACTACGCGGAAAAAATGGGAATCGATCCCCGGGACATGGTAGTAGTCTCCATCATGCCCTGCACGGCAAAGAAGTACGAAGCCAAACGCCCCGAGATGATGGGAGCCTTCCACTACTGGCAGGCTCGGTTAAACCTTCTAGAAAAAGACAAGTTCTACGATGTGGATTACGCCCTCACCACCCGGGAACTAGCCCGAATGCTGAAACAAGCGTCCATCAAGTTCGATGCTCTGGAGGAAGAAGAGTTCGACGATCCGTTGGGTAGGTCCACAGGCGCTGCAGTAATATTCGGCGCCACGGGTGGGGTGATGGAAGCAGCTCTCCGAACGGCATACGAAGTGGTAACCAAGAAGCATTTACCTTCGGTAGACTTCGAAGCGGTGCGAGGATTGGATGGTATTAAAAGTGCCGAAGTGGATCTCAATGGGACGAAACTGAAAGTGGCAGTGGCCCATACCCTTAAGAACGCCCGAGTTCTCTTGGAACAGATCGAGAAAGGAGAATCCCCGTACGCCTTTATCGAGATCATGACATGCCCCGGTGGATGTTTGGGAGGAGGTGGTCAACCCATCCCAACGAACACCGAAATACGAAAAAAACGGGCCGAATCGATCTACCGGGAGGACTCTAGGAAAGGAATCCGGAAGTCTCACGAGAACCCCGCTATCCAGCAACTGTACAAAGAGTTCCTGAAAGAGCCCTTGAGCCATGTGTCCCATGAGCTGTTGCACACTCACTACACGGAACGGGGGGTGTATTGACTATAAGGAATAGTACTATGGGAAACGGAGGCGATGATCTTGTCTTCGTTCATTCGAGATTTAAAAGCCGTGTCGGGAAACCGGCCGGCTTTTTTTTCTACTCTACCCTCCATCCGCCTTCATGGTAGAAGATTGCCGTTATCATGTGATCACGCTAACTTATTGGGCGGGACTCCCTGACAGGTATCGGTACACCGCTTCTGGAATTGGAATCCCCTCCCGCTCGTACCTCTCTTGAGTACGGGCTTCGATATCGCCGGGAACCATCACTTTTTCGATCCCCCTAGCAGGCGGAAGAGCGCGCACTTCATCGATCATCCGCTGGGTCCGATCCAGAAAACCACCCGCTGGATCGAATACCGCCGGATTGATCACAAGGATAAAGTTGGAAAGATCACGGTAGGAATCTAGGTCTTCGTACATCCTGTTCAGGTGTGGACCGAACACGCCACCGATCAGAAGTCCCGTCAATGCCTCTACCATCACCGCGATTCCATACCCCTTGGGACCCCCAAAGGGCGTCAGGTATTCCGCTTGAAAGGGATCGGTGGTAGGATGACCATCCTTGTCCACGGCCAAGCCTTCCTGCAATGGGAGACCTTTTTCCCGGGCGGTGAGAATTTTCCCCCAAGCGATCTCACTGGTTGCCATGTCAAGGAGTATGGAATCCCGAGTTCCTGGAAATCCAAAGGCGAAGGGATTCGTCCCGAGATAAGGCTTAGCCGCCCCATAGGGTACCATCCGGATATCGGTATGCACGCAGGAGATGCTCGCCATTCGAGCGCGGAGGGCCATTTGAATATAATAGGCGAGGGCCCCACAGTGACTGTTATTTTTGATGCCCACAAGGGCGATCCCGTCTGTCCGGGCTTTGTCAATCGCCGCCTCTGTGGCTATCTGGGTGGATACGTGTCCCAACCCTCCCTGCGCGTCCAGGAGTCCCACCGAGGGCTTGAGCCACCGTAGTTCATACTGTGGCCGCAGGTTGATCCCTCCCCTCCGGATGCGGTTCACATAGTGCTCCACCCGCAACACCCCATGGGAATGGACTCCTCGTAGGTCGGCGTAAACCAGTACCTCGGCCACGATCCGAGCGTCCTCTAAGGGAACCCCTGCTTCTTGAAGCCGTCTGACCGTGAGCTGTTTCAATTCTCCCGGTTGCACCCTTCGAATCGATCCTTCCACCCCCGACTCCTTACAATTCAAACTAGGATTTCTCAATATGAAACAATATGGGGGCACTATACTAAAGCTATTCGTTCTTTAGCAAGAGGTGTTCGATTACTATCCTTTTTTTCCCTTCGCATTCTTCCCAAATACCTTCCACACAAGATACCCAAAGAACAATACCCCCAATCCTAGAAACACAATGGAAATCTCCCGATAGTATAGTTCCAATCGTTCCTTTTGACCGTACAAGTAATACCCCAATAGGGCTAGGATCACGTTCCATATCCCAGAACCAAGGGTGGTGAAAAGGAGGAAGGAGCGCAGGTCCATCCGCACCAGCCCAGCAGGGAGAGAAATGAGTTGTCGAACCGAAGGGATTAGACGACCTATAAAAGTAGAAATATTCCCGTATTTCCGAAAGAACTCCTCTGCTCGTTCAACTGCCTTGCGATCGATCAATAGGAATCGAGCGGCTTTGGTTTCCGCAAACCGGTAGAGGAGGGTACGTCCCAAACTCGCAGCTAGAACATAGTTGATTAAAGCTCCTAGAATGCTCCCCACGATACCCGCGAGTATCACTCCCACAAGATGCAGATCACCCTCTGCGGCCCGCCAAGCCGCGGGAGGAATGACGATCTCTGAAGGGAAAGGGATGAAGGAACTCTCGATGGTCATGAGGAGAACCACCATCCCATACCCGATATGATCGAGGTAGTAGTTTACAAGTCCGCTAAAAAGATCAAAGAGCATGGACTTTCCGATTTGGAGCGGCAACTTCAGCCAATACTTCCCCCAACGTACGGATGGCTTTCTCTAGGGTCGGGGCATCTGAACAGGTAAAATTCAACCGCATGGTGGAAATCCCTTCCCCAAGTTCGGTAAAAAAGAACTTGCCTGGTACGTAGGCTACCTTCCGTTCGATGGCTTGGTAGTAGACCTGTTCCAGGTCCAGGTCTTTCGGGCCTTCTGCCCAGATGAACATCCCCCCCTCTGGTTTGGTCCAGGTAAAAGAGGAAGGGAAGTATTTCTCCATGGCACTCAGCATTGCCTGCTGCCTCGGAGCATAGAGGGATACGATCCTTGGTACCTGTTTCGCTAAATATCCCCCGCTAATATATTCGGCCGCAAGGGCCTGATTCAACGTGCTAGTGTGAAGATCCACCCCCTGTTTGGCCAGTACCAGCCAGCGATCCAGCGGAGGAGGAGCCAGAAAGAAGCCGATCCGAAGACCAGGAGCAAATACTTTAGATAAAGTACTGATGTATAGAGTGTTCTCGGGTGCGAAAGTGTAGATGGGAGGAAGAGGCTCCCCCCGATACCTCAACATACTATAGGGATCATCTTCCACCAAAAGGGCGTTCCGTTTTTGAATGATTTCCGCTACCCGTTTCCGACGTGGAAGGGATAGAGTCTTTCCCGTTGGGTTTTGGAAGGTAGGAACCAAGTACACGAACTTGACCCGTTGGGTTGCCAGCACCTCATCGAGGGATTCGGGCACTACCCCTTCTTCGTCTGTTTCTAATCGAACATACCGGGGTTCGTAGGGATTGAAGGCCTGGATAGCTCCTAAATAGGTGGGAGCTTCCACAGCGATTCCCTCACCGGGCGAGACGAGGATCTTTGCCACCCCATCTAAAACTCCTTGGGAACCGGTGGTAACTAGAATCTGCTTCGCTTCTGCCTGTATCCCCCGTTCGGCAAGGAAGGGTACCAACGCTTCCCGTAAGGGTGGAAACCCTTCGGTAAGGTCATACTGGAAAGCATTAGAACCATACCTACGAATCACTCGGGAAAAGAGTTCCTCCATGATGTCCATGGGGAAACTTTCTTTTGCGGGTATTCCTCCAGCTAAAGATACCATTCCAGGGGCAGAGACCACTTTCAGTATTTCACGTATGGCACTAGCTCCCATCCGGGATGTACGAGAAGCGAGGTACGTATCGAATCTCATGGTCAAACCCCCTGTGGATTGTAAAGGTACTGAACTGGTTGCCGATTATAGGCACTGCGACACGGGTAGGCAAGGGGCGTATATTGAGTTCATAATGATGACCGTTCCCCTACGCCTTGATTCCATACTCTTTGATCTTGTTCAGTAGAGTCCGTCGGGTGAACCCGAGTTCCCTGGCGGCCCGGGTTCGGTTCCCCTGGTTCTTTCGCAGGGCTTCTAAAATCGCCTCCCGTTCCAGGTCTTTCACATTAAGAGTCTTTTCGCGAGGATTTGGTTCTGTGTTCTCTGGTTTCTCTGTAGCTTGAACCGGAGAAGGAGAGCTACGATCACCGCCTATCCCTCCCGGAGGGATCGCAAGGATTCCTAGATCCTTGGGAAGAATTGTATCCCCTTCGGCAAGGATACAAGCCCTCTCAATCATATTCTCTAGTTCCCGGATATTCCCGGGGAAACTGTACTGCTTCAATGCTTCCAGAGCTTCCGATGAAAGTCGTTTCGGCCGAACGCCGATATTCCTTACTACCTTCTCCAGAAAATGTACTGCTAATAGGGGAATGTCCTCGGGACGTTCCCGAAGAGGAGGCAGGTGGATACGAATCACATTCAGTCGATAGAATAGATCCTCCCGAAAGGTCCCTTCTCTCACCTTCCCTTCCAAATCCCGGTTGGTGGCCGCGATGATCCGCACATCGATGGGAATGAAACCAGTTCCTCCTAAGCGTTGGATCTTGCGTTCCTGGATAGCCCGAAGAAGTTTCACCTGGAGATGGATGGGCATATCTCCGATCTCGTCGAGAAATAGAGTTCCCGAAGAAGCGATCTCGAACATCCCTTCCTTCCGGCGATCGGCCCCGGTAAAAGCTCCCCGTTCGTACCCAAAAAGCTCGCTCTCTACCAGGGTATCGGGGATCCCTCCCAAGTTAACCGGCACGAAGGGACCGTTTTTCCGCGTGGAGAGTCTGTGGATCTCGCGGGCCAACACTTCCTTGCCGGTTCCGCTTTCCCCCGTGATTAGAATGGTGGATTGGGTGGGAGCCACCTTTTCCACCAATTTCCGGATCTGCAGGATGGACGGACTTTCTCCAACCCAACCTTCTCCCTCCCCCCGGGCAAGTACTTTTCTACGGAGGGACTGTTCTTCCTCGATCCGTTTCAACCGTAGGACTAGCTCCGCTGGATCGAAGGGTTTCACCAGATAGTCCCTTGCTCCCAGTTTCATCGCGTTCACCGCGTCCTGTACTTCACCAAAGGCGGACATCATGATCACAGGCACTTCTGGTCCCGAGGCCCGAATCCACTGAAGAAGATCGATCCCAGACATTCCTGGCATCTTGAGGTCCAATACAACCGCATCGAACACTTCTTTCTGTAAAAGGGTCTGACCTTCCTCTCCTGAGGCGGCAGGCACTGCTTCGATCTCTTCCAGGGAAAGGTACTCGACTATAGACTCCCGAAGGTTTTTCTCGTCATCGATCACTAGAATCCGCATGTTCTACCTCTCGATATTTGGGAAGAAGGATCCTCGCTTCCGTTCCTCCACCCGAACGGGGAAGCACGTCCAACGTCCCTCCCGCGGCCTCCACAAACCGTTTCGAAATAGCCAACCCGATCCCCGAACCCGTGGGTTTTGTCGTAAAGAACGGTTCGAAGATCCTATCCTCTGCTCCTATAGGCAGTCCTGAACCCCGGTCCAGCACTCGAATCTCCACTCGATCCATCTTCTGGTTCGTTTCAACGATCACTTCATTGCGGTCTGGTTCTGAGGCCGGACCATTCTCCGCCGTTCTTTCGCCCGACGAGGGAAGGCTCTCCACTGAGTTTCGAAGGATATTTTCCAGTACCGTGCGGAACCGATTCCTGTCAATCCACACCTGTAAAGGACCGGTGGTTTTGGGGAAAAAGGATATCGGAATGGGGAATCGAGGCAGGAGATCCTGGATCATGGTGTTCACCTCCACTGGTTCTGGCTCTCCAATAGGATTCTTGAGGAACTCCCCCACTTTGTCCACCAGAAGCCGTAGGCGATCTACCTCTTCCGTGATTACCTGGAGGTTCCGATGATACGGAGCTGGCAATACCTTTTGCAAGGTAGCTGTTTGAATGCGGATGGCTCCGAGAGGGTTCTTAATTTCATGGGCAAGGGTTCTGGCCGCCTCCCCTAGTTGCACAAGCTCTCGATTCCGCAATTCATTCTTCCGATACGCAAGGTTCTTTCTATAAAGAATAGTAGTTCCGATAAAGATAAGGACTAGGAGTAGAGGAACCAGATAGAACCCATACTGGATGAGTCGTTGAGACATCTGCCATTCCCGGATGTCTATCTCCAGGTACACGACCCTCCCTAGGGGAGGAACGGGTTCCATAGGAAAGGGCATCATGGTGTCTTTCATCCTTCCCCGCATCATGTTACGCATCTGCTCTCTGCCCATGGGGGAAACGCCTAGAGTCCGAACAATCACCAGCCTGTTTCCCTTGAACTCCACCCGATTCACCCGTCCTCTATTCATGTCGGAGTCCGTGATCCAAGAACGTAGATCCTCGGGGGCTGTTCCGAACCGATTTAGAGCCTTCCCGTTAACCCCATAGAGTCCGAATCCAACGATATCAGAACGAAGATCTGAAGGTTCTAGGAAAGATCGCTGTCGGAGAACTTCGATGAGATCCGAGGCCAATCGAATGGTATCGATCTCCAACATCTGCCGATTATGCATTTGTTCCCGATGGAGAAACAATATGGATAGAACGGTCAGCAGTATGAACGTGGCAATCGTGATAGCGTAGAACAACACCTCTTCCCGTACCTGCTTGAGCCGCATATGGAAAATATAGCACAAAGGATGCCAAGATATAAGATTTTTTCCATGCTTATGGATGGGAAAAGGCTATCGTGGCATCCCATTCTTGAACCTCACACGTCGTACGACCACCATTACTAGGAAAATTCTTCATTTGGATGAGAAATATTTTCCCATTTTACCTACTTAGTGCGATTCAATTACGTCCAGTAGGTAGCACCGTTACAGTGGAACGTCTGACCCGTCATTACTTCGGGGCAATCGAGCGCCGCGTAGAGCACGAGGGACGCTACCTCTTCGGGCTCCACAAGCCGGCCAAGAGGAAGGTCGCGAATCGTTTTTTCCCGTTGGATAGGATCTAGACTATCAAACATGGGGGTCCGCACGGGGCCTGGCGCGATGGCAAAGCAATAGATCCCCTCCTTAACCCATTCGGCAGCCCAATGCCGAGTTAAGTAGATGAGGGCCGCTTTGGTGGCTCCGTAAGCGGGAGAGGCGTTCAGGTGGGGACGTCCCGCGGCCCGAGAGGAGAGGTTCACGATCCTCCCCCGTTTCGATCGTCGCAGGAAAGGATACAGCGCTTTGGTGATAAGAAAGGTTCCCGTCAAGTTAACGGCCAATACTTCGTTCCATTCTTCCAGGGAAGTATCGTTCGTGTGAGTTCGCTTCACGATACCCGCGTTGTTCACCAGAACATCCACGGAGTCCCAGGTTTTTCCTATGCTTTGGGCCAGTTCGTTGATGTCGGATTCGAGTCTTAGATCGGTCCTGACTACTTGGACCGCTTCTCCCCATCCTCGTTTTCTCCAAAGCTCTTCGAGGGGTTCTATGTTCATGTCTACGGCGATCACTTTACAGCCTCGCCTTACGAAGGCCTCTAGACATGCTTGACCGATTCCGCCGGAAGCGCCCGTGAGGACGATACGTTTAGCATCCGTCTCTGCCATGGGTTTCCCCTATGAAAACCGCCTCTTTTTCGTTCGGGACATAGAGACCTACCCCCTGTTCCGCTTCCATCGCAGGTACTGAATCACGCTAACACTTCCTCCCACAATGACCCCTGCCACCGTGGAAAGCACTTCAGGAAGAATCACTAGCACGGCAGCCACGAAGAGCAGGATTCGAGTCCAGATAGAGGGCAGTTCGAGAAACAGGAACCCGGAAACCGCTCCCACTAGGAAGAAGGTTCCAACCAGAGTGATCACTACGACCTCCACGATGGAAAGAGCGTCTCCCACTAGGAGTAGGCCTGGTTTGTAGACGAACACGAAGGGAACCAGAAAGGCTACCGTGGCGTATAAAAAGGCTGTCCACCCCGTTTTCCAGCTATCTGAACCGGCAATCCCCGCCGCGGTAAAGGAGGCCAAACAAACCGGGGGAGTAATCTGGGCGATGATTCCAAAGTAGAATACGAACATATGGGCGGCCAATGGAAGAACCCCTAGTTTGATCAGGGTAGGAACGAACAGGATCGCAGAAACAACATAGGCCGCCACAGTGGGTAACGCCATTCCCAGGATAATGTTCCCAATAGTGGACATAAGGAGGGCGAGGGCGAGGTTCCCCCCTCCCACGGAAGCCATTACATGGGAAGTCTTGGTAGCTAGGCCTGATTGAATGGCAACGCCGATGATCAGCCCCGCTGCGGCGGTGGGAACCGCGATCACCGCGGCCTGTTTCACGCCTTGCAAAAGACAATTGAAGTATCCTTCGAGGGGAAGTCGATCCTTTTTCCGAACCAAGTTGATCAGGACGGCTAAGGCCGTTCCCCGAACCGCCGCGGTCATTAGGGACGCTCCTGCCAGGATATAGTACACCACCACCACCGCGGGGATCAGGAGGTACAAGCGGGGAAGGATCGGGTCCACCTGGAACTCCACCTGTTCCTGATGCAAGCGCTTCTTCCGGGCCAGGAAATCCACCAAGAGGAAAGCGGAAATATAATAGATCAGCGCGGGGATCGTCGCAGAGATAGCCACTTTCGCGTACTTCACTCCCAGCATTTCCGCCATGATAAAGGCCCCTACCCCCATGATGGGTGGCATGATCTGTCCTCCCGTGGAAGCCACCGCCTCGATGGCGGCCGCTTGCTCTGGTTTGTACCCCACCTTCTTCATCAGCGGGATAGTCAACACTCCCGTAGTGGTGACGTTTGCCACCGCGCTCCCGCTCACCATCCCCATCAATCCGCTCGAGATAACGGCCGCTTTGGCCGGACCTCCCGACTGTGACTTGGCCAGTTTCAATCCTAGATCGATCAGGAGTTTCCCGCCTCCAAGCTCAGAAAAGAAGGCCCCAAACAGGATGAAATAGAAAAGATAGTTGGCGGACACCCCGAGGGGAATCCCGAAGATCCCGTCGGGGCCCATGATCATGAGTTCTGTGAAATTGGACAGGTCGATCCCCCCGAACTTGAGCCACCCGGGAAAGTACTTCCCGAAGGCCGCGTACGCAATGAAGAGGAGCATGAAGATCAGCAGGTTGTACCCCAACACTCGTCGAACCGCTTCCAGTAAGATTCCTACGACCACGAGCATCATTACGATATCGAGGGACGTGGTGGAATCCACGTACGGTATCCTCAACTGGAGACGCTGGGTTTCATGAATGAAGTAATACCCCACTCCCAGTAGGATCACCGCGAGGAGAACATCCAACATACGCAGGTACCCCTTGCCGATTGGATAGAACCAAAGCACCACGAGAAGGGCGAACACGAGATGGATCGGCTGCTGGAGCAGAGGGTGAAGGGGGGTCACTAACGCGAGGTACATCTGGTACCCGAGCCAAGAGAGGACAAGAATTGTCAGGAGGATCTTCCGTCTGTTCATAGAAACCTTTCCTATTTCATGTATCCCATTTCACGATAATAGCGAGCGGCACCGGGGTGTAAGGGAGCTCCGATCTTTGCCGGCATCCACGCGGTTTTCGGATCGAATACCGAGATCGCCGCGTGAGCGTCCACGAGGGTTTTCTTGTTCTCGCAGATCTTCTTGGTGATGAGATACGCTACCTCTTCGGGCATGGAAGCGGAAGCTAGAAGACAAATTCCCGTGCTCATGGTGAGCAGATCCTTATCCTGCCCCTTCCAGGTGCCTTTGGGCATCACGATCTTGTCCCATCCTAGTTGTGCCATCTTGTCCTGTTCCGCGGGAGTCAACCCGAAGAAATGTACCGTAGTGGTCATGGTGAGCTCGGTAATGGCCGCTTGCCCTTCGGGCACGTGATCGATCGTGATGTCCGCCTTATCGTCCCGTAACATGCTTACGATCTCGGTAGGCGCCACATGACTCACGCTACCACCCCACGACTTGATGTCGTTGTAGGTGGCTCCCGCGATCTCAAACACATGACGACATGCCACCTCGCCCAATCCACCGACGGTTTTCACTGCCACGCGCACAGGGTACTTCGCTTTGACAATGTCGGCCACCGAGGAGAACCCTGTTTTCTTCACGAACTTGTCGGTAAAGATGATCACGATATAGGGCGCATCCATCCCGCCTACCAATGCGGTTACCCCTTCCGCCTTTGGCCTACCTAGTACTATTCCTTCCACTGCCCATTTCGAGGGCGCCGCGTTCCCCAATGCCAGATCCGCCTTACCCTGAGCAATGAGGTAGGGAGCGCTCACGCCACCACCGGTGGTCTGCACGTCGAAGGACGATCCCTTGGGCAGCTCTGGTTGCACCAACTGGGTGATGGTGGAGGCGTACACGTACATACTGGTTCCCAGACTCATGGTGGCAAAACGGATCGTTACCGGAGAGGTAAGCTTGGGTCCGGGTGTAGGCGCCTGAGTAGCAGGGACTGGAGCAGCAGGCGCAGCTTGAGGAGCCGGAGCCTTCTTTTCTTCCTTGGCGCCTCCGGCCCATCCCGCGAACACCACCAACACACACAACAGAACACTGATTGCCGCGATAGACGTGAACTTCTTCATATCTATCCCTCCTTGCACATATGCTTCTCGAAGTCTCATGCCCTTCTACGAAGGGTTCTTATCGTTGCTTTGCTCATTCCCAAGGAAGCCTACTCCATTATAGGCATCCAGTAGATTTCTTGCCCGCGTTAGGAGACCTATGGGGTCATCGAACTTCCCAAAGAGTTCCACCGATACCCAACCTGTGTACCCTAGTTTTCTAAGAGCTCGGAACAAAGAAGCGTACGTTGGATCCGCCTCCGAAGGTAGACCTCCGTCCATCCCGTTGAAGTGCACGTGCCGAATCCAAGGACGATACTGTCGTACCAAGTCTTCCCATGGCAAGAGTTCATCGGTCGTATTGTGAAAATCGAAGAGGGTCCCCAGGAAAGGAGAATCGATTTCCTTTAGAACACCCACCACTTCTTCCAAGGCATTGAGAAAGTTCGTGCTTGACTTTGGAAGGGGTTCTATTAAAAGGGAGACGCCCGTCTCTTCCAGCACAGGGAGGAGCTTATTCATTTCTTCCAGGAAAAGATCCTTCCCTTGCCGACTCGACATTCCCTCGAAGGATCGCTGTTTACCGGATCCCAACACGAGGAACTGCCCCCCTAAAAACGCGCATTGTCTGGCTAAGACGCGCAACGTATCCCATGCTCTACGCCGGATCGATGGATCTGGATGCAGTCCATTAAGGCCCCTAGGGGTACTCCAAAGCCAATGGAACCCAACGCATCGCAGATTCTCTTCTTCCAATCGCCTTCGAACCCCTCGAAGCGCATCCGGTTCCACCTGGGCTGGGTCCTCTCCAAACGTGAAGGGGGCGATCTCCACCCCCTCGTAGCCAAGAGAGCGAAGGAATGGAAGCCCCTCCATCCAGTTGCGCATAGAACCAAGAGGCTTTAGGATCTCGTTACAGAAGGCCCATTTCACCCTTTTCCGCCCTTTCTCTCCTGCAGGTATTTGAAGACCACCGAGTTGTCCAATTCCCCCCAGCCCCTCTGGATGATCTCTCCTAAAAGAGAATAGTGGGTCTTACCCAGAGGAAGCTGGACCCCTCCCTGTTCCGCATACTTCAGGATGATCCCCAGATCCTTCCAATGCTGTTCCGCTTTCGCGTCGGGGGAAAAATCTCCTTTAAGCATTTTTTCTCCCTTAACATCCATGGCCACTGAGTACGCCGGAGTTTCTTTTATGAGAGCGTAGAATCGAGGTAGATCCAAACCAAGGGATTGGGCAAAGGCCAATCCTTCTGCGAAGGCCAGCCGGTTCAACCCCAGTACCAGGTTCGTGGCGAGTTTCGCCTTGGAACCACTCCCTACCGGCCCTAGATAAAACACCTTTTCCGCCAGCGCGTGGAACACTCTCTTGCACTGTTCGAAAGCCAGAGCCTCTCCCCCTACCATCAATACACCCTTCCGGGCCCGTATCTGGCGACTGGAACCTGAGATGGGAGAATCCAAATAGTGGATGCCCCGCTCCCGCAATCGCAGGGCAAGGGCCATCGTCTGTTCGGGGTCCCCTGTGGTAGTGTCGAGGATATATCGAGGCAAGGGGGAAGCGGAAAGCACTCCCTCGGGCCCTTCACAGAGAGAAACCACCACATCGGTAGTCATGACCGAGATGATAAGGGTGGAACAGGAACTGGCCACCGCTTTGGGGGAGGGTTCCACGCGCGCGCCCTTTTCCTTCAAAGGCGTCATCTTTTCCTCTGTTCGGTTCCAGATATGCACTTCATACCCTTGCTCAAGGAGAACTTCCGTGAGGGCCGATCCCACAAGACCGGTTCCCAGAACTCCCACTTTTTTTTGACTATCTCCCATCGTATCGATCTTCCTTTTGCGAGCCTTTCCCGCAGGTGCCACGGGGGCAGTATAGAAATCGTTTTCTATTTTTTCTATCATAAACCCACATTTTACCTATGTCAACAAAAATAATTCTTTTTATAGCAAGATAAATTTACTTGACAGAATATAAAACGTTCTCTAGTATACGGATTGTGCAGCGCCCTGGAAAAAGAATATCCATTCGGGATGTAGCTCAAGCCGCTTCCACGTCCGTTTCCACTGTTTCCAGGGTAATCAGCAACCCCTCCTATCCCGTTTCTCGCGAACTGCGGGAACGAATCGAAAAGGCCATCAAAGAACTGAACTATTCCCCCGACAGTGCCGCCCAGATGTTGAAGAAGGGCTTCAACAACATCCTGGGACTGATCCTCCGAGATATCGCCAACCCGTACTTTGGAGAAATCGCGAAGGGCGTGACCGAACAGGCCATGAAAAAGGGGTTCCTCTGCTTCGTATGTAATACCGAACGGAACGTGGAAAACGAGATCCACTATTTGGAGCTCTTCTGGAGACACAAGGTCAAGGGAGTCATCCTTGCCGGAGGAGGGATCGATGTCCGTTCCTATCGTTCCATCCTGCAGAGGTATGTTGCCCGGAGCCATCAGTACGGAATCCGGATCGTGGGGCTAGCGCCCCAGATCCTCGATCTCCCCCTCATCACCATCGACTACCAAAAAGCGGCCCAGATGATCCTCCAGTACCTAATCGACCGAGGACATCGGAGGATCGCGATGATCAGCGGAATGGAAACCGTGCTTACTAGCCGGGAACACTTCAAAGGGTACCGGGAGGTTTTGGAAGAGAATGGAATCCCCTACGACGAATCCCTTTTCCTATACGGGGACTTTACCGAACAGGAAGGGTACGATCGTTCCCGGGAACTCGATATCAAAGGAAAAGGTATCACGGCCATTGCCTGTGGGAGTGATGCCATCGCGATAGGAGTGATTCACTATCTATCCGAACAAGGGATACGAGTACCCGAAGACATTTCCATCATTGGGATCGGGGACATTCCCCAGTCGAAGTTCACCGTCCCTC
>CAKZQO010000263.1 GCA_937140905.1 uncultured Spirochaeta sp. | reverse complement strand
GTCTGTACGCTAGGGTTAGAATTTATGATGAGGCATTCCAAAACTCAGGGTTAGATTTTTGGATGAGGCAACATGGACGGAAAAAGAACCAAGAATAGTTCAGTGCTAAGAATGGGATAGAATTTTTCCCTGAAATTCGCTATAAGAAATCAATGCGAGTACTGAAGTTTGGAGGAAGTTCCCTCCAGGATGCGGACAAGATCCGTACCGTAGTATCCATCATTCAAAAGAGATTGCCAACAGAAAAACTTTGCATCGTTCTCTCTGCCATGCGTGGGGTAACGGATGGTCTGATCCGGGCAGCGCGAGATGCGGAACAGGGGGATACCAGGTACCGCCAATTCGTAGAAACCCTGGAACAACGAAAACTCAAGGCAGTAAATGAACTGTTCCCGCCGGAACAGCGGGAACAGGCATGGGCGCCTCTAAAAACCTTATGTGGGGAACTGATGGACATCCTCCATGGGGTAGAACTGGTTCGGGAATGCTCTAAACGCAGTTTAGATCTGATCATGAGTTTCGGGGAAAGGCTAAACTGTATCCTCGTCTCCTCTTACATGCGTTCCCTCGGAATCCCCGCGGAGTTCGTGGATGCTCGCAGTTGCATCATCACGGACAATCGACATGGGAACGCTGTGGTAGATTTCAAACGCACCTTCCAAAACATCAAGAAGGAGATCGGCCGGAAAAAGGGAATCCCGATTGTAACCGGGTTCATCGCTTCCACTCCTGAAGGGGTAACCACGACCTTGGGGAGGAATGGATCCGATTACACAGCCTCCCTGCTCGCTGCGGGTCTTGGAGCAGAAGCGATCGAAATCTGGAAAGACGTAGACGGGGTACTGAGCGCCGATCCAGACAAGGTCAAGGATGCCTTCGTGATCGATGAATTGAGCTACGAAGAGGCAATGGAGATGAGTTACTTCGGTGCCGAGGTAATTCATCCTTACACCATGATCCCTGCGATCGAAAAGAACATCCCCATCTGGATCAAGAATACCTGGAATCCTTCTGTTCGAGGCACCTTGATCGCCCGAAACATCAAACGGCATGGATTTGCTATATCTGGTATAGCATCTATAGAAAATGTAGCGTTGATCAGTGTGGAAGGTGGGGGAATGCTGGGTGTGCCGGGTATTGCCTCCCGAGTGTTCTCTGCCCTCGCTGAAGCGGGGATTAACATTATCATGATTTCCCAGGCTTCCTCCGAGCATAGTATCTGTATGGTCGTGAGGAAGGAACAATCCACCGAAGCCGTACAGAAACTGAAAGAAGAACTAAAATCGGAAATCGAGGCCAAACAGATCGAGGATATCACTGCGATGGAAAACCTCGAGATCGTGGCGGTGATTGGGGAGAACATGCGGGGTACCCCCGGCATTTCGGGAAAACTCTTTAGTGCCCTGGGTAGTCAGGGAATTAACATTCTTGCCATAGCGCAGGGATCCTCCGAACGAAATATTTCCTTCGTCATCGAAAGTAAGGATGCCCCTCTAGCCCTCAACACGATCCATAAGGCATTCTTCGGAGAAAATCCTGCAAGTAATTCGAAAAAGATATCCTAAGGAGAGATCTGCAATGCAGTTTACCAGTACCCGGGATCCAAACGTTCGAGTCAGCTTCCGAGAAGCCGTATTCAAAGGGCTATCGCCGGATGGAGGACTGTTTCATCCCATAGAGACCCCTGACCTCAAAGATCTCTTTCGCTCTTTTTCTCAAAGCCAGTCCTTCGCGGCCCTGGCGGAATCGCTACTTCCACACCTCTTCCCCGAAGAAATCTCACCCACGGTAGCCAATCGGATTGCCGAGAGGGCCTTTCCCTTTTCTCCTGCTTTGAAAAGGATCCATCCAGACGGACAGGGGAACATCAAGATTCTGGAACTCTTTCATGGCCCCTCCTGTGCCTTCAAGGATTTTGGGGCTAGTTTTCTGGCCGCTGTGATGGAGGAGTTCCTGAAAGATGAGGCATCCCATGCGGTGATCCTCACCGCTACCTCCGGAGACACGGGAAGCGCAGTAGCTCGGGCCTTCTATAAACGGGACCACATCGACGTGGTGATCCTCTACCCTTCCCAACGGGTGAGTCCTTTACAGGAAAAGCAGCTTACTACCCTCGGGGAAAACATCCACGCCCTGGAGGTGAAAGGCTCTTTCGACGATTGTCAACGAATGGTGAAGGAAGCTTTCGTGGATCCCCAACTCATCAAAAAAATCCGGCTCACCAGTGCCAATTCCATCAATATCGGTCGGCTGATTCCCCAAGCCTTCTACTACATCTGGGCCTATGCCAACCTTTCTCCGGCTGAACGGGAGGCCTGCATCTTTTGCGTGCCCAGTGGAAACTTCGGGAACCTTACCGCAGGAGTTCTGGCCTGGGAATGGGGATTGCCGGTAAAACGGTTCATTGCCGCCACGAACATCAACAAGGTAGTGCCGGAATACTTGCAAGAGGGGATCTACAAACCCCGCTCTTCGGTAAAGACTTTGTCCAACGCGATGGACGTGGGGGATCCAAGCAACTTCGAACGACTTTCGAGAATCTTCCATGGGAATCACGCAGAAATGCATAGATGGATCGAAGGGATCTGGGTAACCGACGAAGAGACTCTCGATACCATTCGCAGATACTATAATACAGAGGGAATCTTTCTCGACCCCCACACAGCCTTGGGCGTCCGGGCTTCGGAACGGTACCTTAAAGAAGGGTATGTCCCAAACCCGAACTGCATCGTAAGTCTCGGAACGGCTCACCCCGGGAAGTTCCTCGAAATCGTGGAGGAAGCCACGGGAAAACGCCCTCCTCTTCCTGCACAGCTGCAGGCTGTTCTGGAGCTTCCCAAACAAGCTGTGATGATCGAAAACACCACCCAAGAACTCAAGCGCTTCTTATTAAGCACCTTTTGTTAGAGAAGGCAATAGCCCTCGCAGGCAGTCCCAAGGGCAGGGGGAGCATGAAGTTTACTTCATCCAGCCCGAGGTATTGAAGAAGTCTGCCACGGCTTTTCCTGGAGGTACGAGAGTATCGCAGAAAGCCATGTCTTCGGGGTCTAAACGCTTGTCCACCACAGCCAGAGCCGATTCCAGATGTTCCACAGTACGCGGCCCAAGCAGGGGAGCGCAGATTCCGGGTTGATCCTTTACCCAAAGAAAAGCCATCTGCGCAGCGGTTAGTCCCTTTTCTTTCGAATATTCCTGCAATCGGGCAGCTACCCTCTTTCCTTCCTCGTTGATCCGTTCCTTCCATATCCTTGCTCCCCATTCTCCCCTACTTCCGGAAGGAGCGGGTTCCCCCTGAGAGTATCGACCGGTGAGCACGCCACCTGCCAAGGGAGACCAGGCAATGATCGCGACTCCCTGATGGAGGGCGAAGGGGACAAGTTCATTCTCGATCCGCCGATCCAGGAGATTGTAAGGGGACTGTTCGGAAACATACCGATTCAGCAAATATCGTTCACTCAATGCCAATCCTTCCATGATCTTCCATGCCGGAAACGTGGAAGTGCCAATGTAACGCACCTTCCCTTGATGAATCAGATCATCCAGTGCTCGAAGGGTTTCCTCCTGAGGAATGGAAAAGCAAGGCCTATGGAGTTGGTAAAGATCTATATGGTCCATCTGAAGACGCCTCAGGGAGTTCTCGCATTCCTGAAGGATATGGTAGCGGGACACCCCCCGATCATTCGGCCCTTCCCCCATGGGATTGTAGACCTTTGTAGCGACGAACAGTTTGTCGCGGTTTTTCATCAACTTAACAGCCTTTCCCACGATCCGTTCGCTTTCCCCGTTGTTGTACACGTTGGCCGTATCGATGAAGTTTACTCCCGCGTCCACAGCTCGTTGAATAATGCGAATAGACTCCTCTTCTGAAGTGGGACTCCCAAAATTCATTGTTCCCAATGCCAGGGGAGAAACCATCACCCCTGTTCTACCAAACGCTCTGTATTCCACTGTTAGTGCCTCCTCGTATGCACGACAAAGGGTTCACGGATCCGTTGGATCTTCTTTCCCTCCACCGTTCGAAATGGATTCTTCTTGTTCCGTAGGAAAGCCCGGTAGATCTTACACGCCTCATAGTACCCCCCTGGTCCACGAAAAGTGGAGGAGAGATCACAACGGTACACTTCCAGCAATTCGGGGAACCAATCCGATTCCAACACCTTTTCAACCCGATAGATAGGGAGAGTCTTCAAAGCTCCCGGCATCATGTGATTCCGCACGAGAAACAACACCTTCGTGACCAAGGGTTCCGTAAACCCCAGACGATGGAGAAACTGGGACGCGATCCTAGTTCCAATTTCAGCATGCTTATCGAACTTTCGTCCTTCTATCGTTTGTGCATGGGGTTTCCCCACGTCGTGGAGAAGTAGAGCAAGAGAAATCGATAGATCCTGATTCTTCCGGTACGTGAACGTCTCTGTGGTATGATCCCACACGTCCCCTTCGGGATGGTACTCTTTTGAATGGGTAACATCCTTCAACCCTCTCAGTTCTGGCCAGTACCGATGGAAGTATCCCGCGTGGAAAAGGAACTGGAGTCCGGAGGCAGTGTGTTTCCCCGTAAGGACCAGTGAGAGAAGGTCCCTTTGGGTTTGTGTATCCAAAGGAGCAGATTCGATGGATGGCTCACGCTCCGTAGGCTCTATCTGGAACCCATACCGAGCAATGAGTAGGGCAACCTCATACCCTAAAAGAGTGTCTATATCACGTTCAGCAACCCTCTTTTTCCTAAGAGTTCCATAGATCCCCAAGGGATCCAGAAACTTCCCTTGGATAGGTTCGTACAGGAGAGAAAAAAAAGGACTTGGCGTCCATCCTCGATCTTGAGCTTCCAGGCATCGGAAATAGACTACCTCTTCACTGGATTGTTCGAACTCTGCATCGATATGGTCTCTTCCCGGGAACCGGATACCTGGAAGAACCTTGGCCAAATCTACCAGAGAGCCTTCCACCAACACGTAGAAAAAAGGGCGATTTGGAACCTTGTAGTACTGATCCAGAGCAGACACCCCTTCGTACCAGAAAGGGATCTTTGCCCTCTTTAGTTCTTCCAACGCAGCCAGCATACCCCACGCCCCTCTCTTTCTTTCTGATAATGTACTGTTTTTTTCCGGAAGATTCCACCCAATGGTACAAGGGAAAAATCAGTCAGTGCACAGCAGCCTACTGTGTACTTTGTTTCTATAAAAGGTCCGCGGTTCTGGAATTTTTATTTTAAAGAAGACGAAGAGGGAGGTACCTGAATTGTTAAAAGGGAAGGTACCCCCCTTCCAAAATCTACTAAGTATCTGATATATTAGAATCTAGAGATCCGCATCCTAGAGGAGGCATTCAAATGTCAGAACGTCATTTAGAGGGAAAAATCGCATGGGTTACCGGGTCTAGCCGGGGAATTGGAAAAGAGATCGCCTTTCAGTTGGCTCGTAAAGGAGCCAAAGTATGCGTGCATGGCTCTTCCCTATATTCTTCCAACGCGTTTGGGGAAGCAGAATCGCTGGAAGTTCTTGCCCGAACCATAGAGAAAGAAACAGGATCACCTACTACATACGTAATTGGGGACCTTACCGATCCTGAGGTTGTAAGAAAACTAAAAGAAGAAATAGAATCTTCTTTTGGCCCCATTGATATTTTGGTAAACAACGCGGGCGGAGATATCGGCGTGAAGGGAGTGCAGGCTCCTCAGGCGGGGAAACCTGAACGAAACGATGCCGTGTTCATTTCCATCGAAGACCTGCGAAAAATTCTAGATCGGAACCTTCTTACCTGCATTTACGTATGTCGCGAGGTCGTTCCGGGGATGATACAGAGGAAAAGGGGAGTTATTGTAAACATCGGAAGCATTGCGGGATTGGTGGGACTGCCAGAATCGGCCATTTACGCAACAAGTAAAGCTGCGGTGCACGAGTATACCCGCTGTTTGGCTACCATGCTCAGACCTTACGGGATCCGGGCTAACGCCGTTGCACCCGGAGATACCGTAACAGAGCGCTTCAAGGCTAGCCGGCCTTTAGAAGAAAAACGAATGCAAGCCTCCGGTTCTTTGGAGAGGTACGGTTGGCCTCAAGAGATCGCTACCACCGTAGAGTTCCTCGTGTCGGAAGCTTCCTCCTACATTACCGGTCAGGTTATTCGGGTCGATGGAGGAAAGCAGACCTGGCCAGCTTAAAAAACGCTGGATTCCCCGAGACTACTTCTACGGGAGGACCAATCGATCACAGCATTCCCTTGGCATACTCGTAACCATTCCGGAAAATCCGTAACCCCGCTTCCTTCGGAATCTTTTTTCTCGGCCACCAGGGATGATTCTCGGGAATGAGGAAAGCCTCAGGATGAGGCATCATCCCCAGAATCCTGCCCGTTCGATCCGTTATCCCCGCAATCCCTAGTTCCGAACCATTGGGGTTTTCCTCCGCGTAGGTAAGAGCGATCAAGTTTAAGGATCGTAAGGTTTCCCCTGTTACCTTGGTTCCGGTAATGAATCTACCTTCTCCATGGCGAATCGGGTACCACTCTTCCGAAAGGTCGCGAATCCAGGGGGAGGGATTGGAAGAATTGAAGGACACTTTTACCCATCGATCCACGAACATCCCGCTTTCATTGTGGATCAGAGAAACTTCCTGTCGACAACTTCCCTCCACGTTGGGTAGAATCCCCATCTTCACGAGGATCTGAAACCCGTTACAGATCCCCAATACCAACCCGCCCTTCTGGACAAACCTCTCGATCCGGTCCTTCAGCTTCTGTTTCAGAATATGGGCTAACACTTTCCCCGAACCTAAATGGTCCCCAAAGGAGAATCCCCCAGGAACTCCCAGGATTTGCGCGTCCAGAATCCGATCCGGCGAACGGAGAAGTTCTCCTATGTGAACTGCTTCTACCACACATCCCACTTGCCGGAAAGCTTCTGCCAGCTCCCGTTCCGCATTGATCCCGTACCCGGTTAGTAGTATTGCCTTTACCTCTTTTCGCATGTCCTTTCTACCTTAGCTTAGGCAATTATCTCTTTGGAAAAACCTTTCCATGCCTCTTCCACTTCTTCCAGAGAAACCTTTAGCAGATCCATCACAGCCCCTTCAGCTTCCCATAGGAATCGCAAAGCAGGACCTCTATCTACCGTCCCTATCATATAGCAGGGATACCCTTCGAAGGCATTTTCGAACATATCCCGATCTTTCTCCGCTACACTCACCACGAATCTTCCCGGTCCTTCCCCAAAGAGAAGGTTCAGAATCATTTCCAACCTTCCTGTTCTATTTTCGGAAGCCCGAATTGATCGTTGCGAACTCAATAGCGAAGGTCTTAGGGTGATGGTCGCACCCAGCCGACCCCCCAATGCACTTTCACATACCGCGATTGCCAGCCCACCATCGGAAATATCATGACAAGACGCGACGAGGCCTCTTCCCATCACTTCATGGAGCCGGAGGTACAGCGTTCGTGCCTCTGTTAGATCGAAGGAAGGAAGATCTCCTAGCCCCTTTCCCAGGACTTGCTCGAGGTAAGTCCCTCCCAACCCTTCCGTAGTCACACCTAGGAGATAGATCAGATCTCCTTCCCTTTTGAAATCGGTGGTAACCGCCTTCCGTACATCCTCGATGATCCCCATCAGGG
>CAKZQO010000262.1 GCA_937140905.1 uncultured Spirochaeta sp. | reverse complement strand
TGTCTGTACGCTAGGGTTAGAATTTATGATGAGGCATTCCAAAACTCAGGGTTAGATTTTTGGATGAGGCAACATGGTTCCACCAAACATCTATCATCTTTCTTATCCAAACACATTCCTTCTTGTTCCAAAATAGTATAATATCTTCGTAATTATGGATGGCAAAGAAAGAACCTTGCGGACAATCACCTTCCAAGATCCCGATCGGATACCCTTGAATCTGTGGGTGCATGAAGCTACCCGTCGTAAGTATGGACAGGCGCTGGAGGAACTCCTGAAAGAGTTCCCTCAAGATATTGTTCGGGTCTTTGGACCGATGGATAGAGTGTTCTACCCCGAGTTCTATGAACCCGGCTTTTATAAGGATCACTGGGGCAGCACGTGGCAGATTCTCCTCGAAGGGATGTCGGGAGAGGTGAAGATCCCCGCCATTCCCGAAGCCGAACTCGTTAGAACCTACAGAGTTCCTATCGATTTGTTAAAAACGGAATGGAAGAAGGGCCAAGATACTGTAAAAAGAAAGATAGAAGCGAGTAGAAGAGCCGGCCAGTTCATTGTGGGAGGGCAGGTGGAAATCTTCCAGCGGATGCAATTTCTTCGGGGTACGGAAAACTTGTTCTATGATTTAGGGGAAGAGAGCGAACACTTAATCCTCCTAAGGAATCGAGTCACAGAGTATTTTAATCACTACATAGAATACTGGATCGATCTAGATGTCGATGGAATTCTCTTTACTGACGATTGGGGTTCACAGAAGGGGTTACTGATTTCCCCCCATCAGTGGCGTCGCCTCTTTAAACCTGTGTATGGGGATTTGTTCGCGAGAATAAAGAGCGCGGGAAAATTCGTGTTCTTTCATAGTGATGGCTACATTCTGGATCTGTACCCCGATTTCGGGGAATTGGGAGTGGACGCTCTGAACTCTCAGATCTAGTGCATGGGACTGGAAAAAGTGGCTCCTTTCGCCGGAAAATTAACGTTTTGGGGTGAGGTAGACCGGCAACAAGTACTGGCCTTCGGAATGCCTGCCGATGTGCGGGAAGCGGTACGAAAGATGAAAAAACTTCTATTCCGAAATGGGGGCCTGATCGGTCAGGGTGTGGCAGGAGTGGATGTATCCCTACAAAATATCCGCGCGATGCTGGATGCCTGGAACTGAGACTCGATAGTTTCCACGGCCTCCCACCGATCCCCGTTTTCAAGGACATCTAGCCCCCCAGAAATAAATGAAATTTATGAAAAAAATTTTCCTAATGTATACAGATTCCTCCTGCGACCCCACAATGTCAGACAAGGATGTTCCAAACAATCCTAATTCGCAGGAGGAGATCCATGAAACGATGTCTGATGCTGCTATTGGCTTTCCTATTGGTAGCTAGTTGGTCTTTTGCGGGAGGTGGCAAAGAGAGCGCTACTTCCCAGAAAGGAGCGGGAGAAATTCCTTCCATGACCCTTCGGCTGGGGCACATTGCTGAACCCAGTCATCCCTACGCTCGGGGTGGTGACTGCTTCGCCGATCTAGTGAAAAAGAAATCGGGGGGTAAGATCGAAATCAAGACCTTCCAT
>CAKZQO010000261.1 GCA_937140905.1 uncultured Spirochaeta sp. | reverse complement strand
GTAAAAAACGCGTCTTCTAGTAGCTGCCGGATGAAGTTGGGATTGATTGAGACTGGTACTTTCCGCCTTCGATTCCAACTCTTGGATCACTGGTTTTAGATTCTTAGAACATACTCCACAGGGATTCTGGCAGGATAGATCACAGGGAGGAGTTTCCCGTTGTTTAAAAGCCCGTTCCCATTCCCGCTTTAAAAATGTAGTCGATACACCGATATCGATCAGCTCCCAGGGCAATCGGGAATCTAGTGCACGGGAAGAGGATGCAAAGGATCTTACATCCCAGGATGCTTCCTGTATCGCCTCCTCCCAAGCAGAACGCTGGAATCGATCTTCCCACGCATCGAACCGGGCCCCCTTCTGAAAGGCTTTAAGGATCACCTCCCCTACCCGCTCGTCTCCTCGGCTGATGAGTCCTTCCAGTACAGATAGAAAGGGGGCTTGGTATCCTACTTTCACCGGAAGGGACCTGATTCCTTTTCGAATCGTCACGATACTGTTAAGGGCCTCTTCTTCTGTCAGTTGCCCAGCCCATTGAAAAGGGGTATGGGGTTTAGGCACGAAAGTGCCAACATTCAGATGTATTTGAATATGGGTAGATCTATGGATATCATAGAGGAACTCCAAGATCTCCCCTACCTCTTGCTCTGGTTCATGGAAGGGCAATCCTACCATAAAGTAAAATTTTGCCAGTTTCCAACCTTTCCCCTTTGCCTCGAGAAGGACCTGCTTTACTTTTTCCCGTTCTACCCTTTTGTTGAGGGATAGCTGCCAGAGAGGATTGGGAGTTTCCACCGCAAAGGTGAGACCGCTCTTCCGAACTTCCGAAATATCGGATAAAAGTTCTAACCCGAAGGTTTCCAGATGAAGGCTCGGAAGACTGAATGAAACATACCGATCCCGAAATCGCTCGTTAAGCAGCTTTAGAAGTACTGACACCCCCCGGTAGTCCCCAGAGCTGAGGGACGAAAGGGAAATCTCTCGGTATCCTTTCTTTTCTACCTCCCAAGCCACCTCTTCCTCTATGAGAGACACTGTTTTCATTCGGAAGGGACGGTAGAAGATCCCCGCATGACAGAAACGGCATCCATTGGGGCATCCCCGCATGATCTCCACCACCCCATGGTCGTGGGCAGTCTTCAGGTTGGGTACTGGGAACCACCGAGTATAGGAAAGGGTGTAGGAAAAGTTCCTGAAAATAGAGCGTTTGGTCTTTTCTCCTTTTCCTTGATACCAGATGGACGGACACTCTCGAACTTTTACTAATAGATCTTCCCTCGTTGCTCCTCGACGTTTTAACAAAACCAAATCGGAAAGTAGTTGAGCAAACTCTTCCTCCGCTTCTCCAATGAACACTCCGTCAAAGAAAGCTCCCAAGGGAATCGGATTGGTAAAAGCCGGTCCTCCTCCCAATACAATGGGATCCCCTTCCCTTCGGTCTTTATGGTATAGGGGGACTCCTCCGGATTGGAGGAGGAGAAGAACGTTAGTCGCTGAAAGTTCGTAACTCAGGGTGATGGTTAAAAGATCGAAGGCGGATAGAGGGGTCCCCTCTTCTAGGCCGTAGAGGGGAATATTTGCGTCCTTTAAGGCAACCTCGAAATCGGGTGCAGGACAGAAGACCCGTTCTGCCGTTGCTCCTCTGGTTTGGTGCACGATTCCGTACAGGGTGGCAATGGCTTGGTTGGACATGCCGATTTCGTAGAGGTCGGGAAAACAAACCCCCACACGGAAGATGGCGTCTGATTTGATCCGAATGCCATACTCCCCGCCCACGTATCGACCAGGGTTCTCCACCCTTTTTAGAATTCTGGAAAGATCCTTTTCAGGAACGATTCGTTTTGTCATCAATATTTGTATCTTCTCAGATAGAAGTTAGAAAGGAGCCCTACGCCTATCATTACGGTAATGAGGGAGGATCCTCCGTAAGAAAGGAAAAAGAGTGGGATTCCCGTGATGGGCATGATTCCCATAGCCATGCCGATATTGATGGCCACATGGAAGAAGATCATTCCGCAAATCCCGCTCGAGGCATAGCGGACAAAGGGGTCTTTGGTAAGGGTAAGGATGCGAAGTCCACGGAACAGAAGAACCCCGAACAACAGAATCACAAAGGCGGATCCGATAAAACCCAATTCCTCCGCGATGATGGAAAAGATGAAATCCGTACTTTGTTGGGGAATATATCTAAAATGGCTGTGCGGTCCCTGCAGGAACCCCTTTCCCCAGAACCCTCCAGATCCTACGGCAGTTATAGATTGAATGATATTCCATCCTGCTCCCTTTGGATCGATAGAGGGATTCAAAAAAACCATCAACCGCATTAGCTGGTAACTTTTCAGAAACTTCCGAAACACTAAAGAGGCAATCAAAGATCCCGAAAGTACGAGTCCCCCATACCCAGACCAGTACAGGTACCTACGTTTGGTGAGCCAAAGTCCAAGGAAGGAAAGGAGGGTAATTCCTATGAAACCCGAGAGCAATATGGTAACAATATCAGAATCTCCCAATCGTATAAAAAAGGTCGGGGCCCGTTTCGCTAATAGGGTTCCATACACCGGCAGGATGGTAAATAGTATGGAGAGGGTTCCCATGGCAAGAAAGAACAGGATGTATTCCAGCTTTGCCCCGGCAGTAAAAACCATAAAGAAGAAAATAGGAATGAACACCATAGCGGTGCCGAAATCAGGTTGAATAAGGATGAGCGCCATCGGTAGGAGTACGATTCCCAGGGCCATAAAGAATCCGGTCCAGGTGAACATCCTGTAGGGGTACCGTTCCAAAAACGATGCGAGGTAGAGGATGGTAGATACTTTCATGAACTCGGAAGGCTGAATTCCCAATTCCCAT
The DNA here is from genome assembly GCA_937140905.1 of uncultured Spirochaeta sp. Lineage (GTDB taxonomy): Bacteria > Spirochaetota > Spirochaetia > DTKZ01 > DTKZ01 > DTKZ01. The sequence continues at coordinate 9,994 of CAKZQO010000261.1, read as the reverse complement.
ATGCCGATCCAACTCTTGCTTCCATTTACCACTTTCCCAAAAAGAAGGGTGAGTAAAAGTAGTACCAAATTACCCAGATAGATCCGAAAAGCCCATCCCTTGAACCGGTTGTAATCCACCAACGACACGGCAAAGAGTATCACAATGCCAAGAAAGGCCCAGATTGTCTGTTTGATATATTCGGAAGAATACACTTCCCCAGTAGAGGTAACCCCACTGGAATAGACGAAAGCTACACCAATTCCTGTCAAAATAATCGCAGCGGCAAGAAGGGAGAAATCGAACCGAAGAGAAGTCCCTGTGTTCATCGTTCCCCTCCGCTAGTGGCTTTTAGATACCAAAGATCCATAGACCCCAGTACTTCCTGATAGCTCAGTCCCGTAAAGATCCCATGGAGAATGATATTAGCTGCTTTGGGCGCCCACCATTCCCACTCGTTCGCTGCTTCTACCTGCACCACCAGCACGATCTTTTCTCTAGGGTCATCATCGTTGTAGGGGGCGTAGGCAATGAACCAGCTGTGCCAACGGTCATCGAGTCCCACTTCACCCGTTCCGGTCTTTCCCGCTACTTGTACGGCTTTGGTGGTAATCACGGGTTTGGGAGTACCCGAGGTAACTACGTATCGCAAAGCATCTCGAACGAGCTTGAAAGTAGACTCTTGGATGGTAGATACGGTCAATACTTCAGGTTTTACCTCTTCGATCACTTTTCCCGAAATAGGATCCCTCACTTCCTTTAATAGATGAGGTTTATAGACCGTTCCCCCGTTTACCACCATCGCCATCGCGTTGGCCATTTGAATGGGAGTTACCAGCAGTTGACCCTGCCCAATGGATAAGTTAACCGTATCCCCCCCTACCCATCGGCTATTGTACACTCGCTTTTTCCAGCCAGGACTAGGCACCACACCGGAAACTTCTCCCGGCAGATCAATACCCGTTTTTTCTCCCAACCCAAATCGTTGGGCATACTCTACGATTTTTTCTACCCCTAGATATTCGCTTCCCAGGGTATAGAAGAACACGTTGCAAGACTCTGCCAAGGCTCCGAATAGATTCAGGGGTCCATGCCCGGATCGTCTATGGCAGTAAAAGACTCGATCCCCCAGTGTGTAACTACCGGTACAGGTGATTGTCTTTTGTAGAGGAATGGCTTCCTCCTCGATGGCAGCGGTTGTGAGGATCATCTTGAAGGTGGAAGCAGGAACATAGGCAGATTGGATGGCTCTGTTGAGGAAGGGAAACTTGGGATCCAGACTGAGGTCCCGGAACAGAAGGTTTCCCCGTTCATCGTAGAATAAATTGGGATCGTAGGAAGGATTGGAGACTAGTGCCAAAACCTCACCGGTAGAAGGCTTTAATACTACCACGGACCCTATGCGGTTCCCTAGTGCATCCTCACAAAGCTTTTGAATCCTCCGGTCGATGGTCAACACTAGGGTTTTCCCGAGAGTTGGCGGGACATCCTGTACCAAAGCTTCTCCCACTCGCCTTCCTTTTACATCCACCGTTCTGAATTGTTTGCCATCCTCTCCCCGTAAGATAAGATCGTACTGTTTCTCGATTCCGCTTTTTCCGAGTACAGAACCATAGGTATACCCTTTGTTGAACAGCACCTGAAGTTCTTCCCGTGTAATGTCTCCCACATAACCTAACACATGGGAAAGGGACTTTCCTTGGGTATAGTTACGGATAGGTTTATTGTGCCAGGTAAGGCCTGGGAACTCGTCAATATTTTCGGCTAGGAAGGAAAGCGTTTCCAGGGAGACCCTACTTTTGATCTCTATAGGCTGGTAAAGATTTTCCAACGAAGGGGGAATTCTTTTCTTTACCTCTTCCATAGGTACTTTCAGGTAAGAAGCGAGTTTTCCATAAATGATGTCCCGTTCTTCTTTGGGGACTTCTGCGGGGATTAGGTCCACTGCGAAGGAGTCCACATTGGAAACCAACGGTACATCGAAATTCCGATCGTAAATTTCTCCTCGTTGCGCGTAGATGGGTACGCTTTGCTGAGAAATGCTAGTAGCTCGTTTTTGATAAAATTCTCCTTGAAGAACTTGAAGATAGAACAGGTACAGGATATAGAATCCCAGAATCCCCCCAATGATACCCCCTAGAATCACATTTCTAGATTTGGATAGATTCTGTACCTCCATACCTTCAATATTCCTCCCACTGTTTTTTAGGAGAGACTCCTCGTAGTAAGCCAAGAAGGGCAAAGAGGAACGGTGCGATCACCATATTGTACCCTAGTTCAATGAGAAACGGGAGGGAGAAGAGGTTGAAATGTAGATTTTCAATATTGAATATCCACGAAAGAAACAAGACGCCAAAGCCTTTTAAAAGAGTAGCCACCCCACCCATGATCATAGGAATGATGATCTGGTCGATGAAAAAGGTCTCGGACGTTAGACCGTACAGGAACCCAACGATGGTTTTGAGAAAGCCGTTGAAGCCGAGGGGAGAAACGCTGAGAAAATCTTCGATCAATCCGGAAACGAACCCGTACGTTTGACCTGCCATTTTTCCGTTCTTGTTGGCCAGGTATACCACTGTCAGAAGAACTAGATCGGGTTTGGCACCTTCGATGGCAATTCTATGAAGAATCGTAGTTTGCAGTACGATTAAGGGTAAAAGAATACCGTATCCCCATACGTTCCCCATTACGGATTCCCCCTTTGCATTTTCAACACGTATACGAACTCCAACCTGCCGAAATCTATAATGGGATCTAATTCCAACACCAGAGAGGTGTCATACTCCCGTGCATGAATAGCTTTCAACATTCCGATGGGAATTCCAGGAGGAAAGATCGAATTGAGCCCAGACGTGATGATCAGTTCCCCACTTTGGATGTTCATGCGGGCAAACCGTTTCACATAGTACATGTAGATCTTTTCTTCTGCTGATCCACTCACTAGTCCCTCATACCGGGAAATGGATAGACGGGCGGCCACATAGGATGTGGGATCGTAGATGGGTTGGACGATGGAAGCGTTGAATCCAGTCTGCAGGATCTTTCCTACCAATCCTTGCTTTCCCCCTTGAACGGCAATCACGGGCATGTTTCTCTGAATCCCATGGAGAGACCCTTTATTGATGGTGAGGGTGGTGTAGTAATTCTGAGGATCTTTTCCGATAACCTGGGCTGGAATACTTTCGTAAGGAATAGATTGGGAGAATTGGAGAATTTCCTTAAGCTGACGATTCTCTTCTTCGAGGGCGGAATACTGTTTTTCCACCTTCTCATAATACCGGAGACGTTCCACTACCTGTTCGTAATCCTGTTTAAGGGTTTTTAAAGTGCGAATTGAGTCTATGGTTTCGGAGAACAACCGTTGCACCGAACTAACCCCAGCCTGGAAAAGGGAAAACACACTCAGTCCAATTTCCTTGGGACGAAGGATAAGGGTCTTTGTGGAGATACTGATGGAAAGGAGACAAAAAGTAAGGTAGGATCCCAACAGGAACCCTACCCTATGTTTCTTAAAAAAACTGGTTCCCTTCATCGTCCCTTCGACTGTTTAGGTGTTTAAATTATTGTACATCGTCCGGGTATTGTGCATATCCCTGGCATAATCAAAATACATTCCAGCTCCCAGAGCAACGCAGTTCAAGGGATCCTCGGCAAGGATCACGGGAACACCCGTTTCCTTGGAGATCAATTTGGGAAGTCCTTTCAAGAGTGACCCTCCCCCTGTCATAACGATACCCCGTTCCACGATATCGGCGGCTAACTCCGGTGGGGTTTGCCCCAGGGTTCTTTTAATTTCATCCACGATCGCATTGATGGGTTCTTGCAACGCTTCTCGTACTTCCACGGAATCGATCTCTAGCCTGCGAGGAAGACCCGTGATCGCGTCCGTTCCTTTGATTTCCATCTTTTCGATCTTCACATCCGGAGAGGCGTTCCCAATGGCGATTTTGAGGTTTTCCGCTGTTTGTTCGCCTATGATGAGGTTGTGAACCGTCCGAACATGCTTGATAATCGCTTCGTCGAACTCATCCCCTCCCAATCGGATGGCATTGGTAACCACCATTCCGCCGAGGGAAATGACCGAGATTTCCGTGGTACCCCCTCCAATATCGCAGATCATGTGACCCGCAGGCTCGAAAATGGGAATACTGGCTCCGATGGCCGCCGCGAGGGATTCCTCGATCACTTTTACTTCCCGTGCCCCAGCCTTATAGGCGCATTCCTCCACGGCTCTGCGTTCCACTTCGGTGATACAGGTGGGAACTCCGATCACCATACGGGGCTTAACCAGCCATTTTCGAGGCAACACTTTGGAGATGAAATGACGGATCATCTTTTCGGTAATCTCCAAATCCGCGATTACCCCATCCCGTAAGGGACGGATGGCAATGATGTCCCCTGGCGTTTTCCAGAGCATCCGCTTGGCTTCGGCTCCCACTGCCACTACCCTCTTCGTTCCCCGTTCTACGGCAACTACTGAGGGTTCGTTGATTACGATTCCCTTCCCTTTTATATAGATGAGGGTATTACACGTTCCCAGATCTATCCCGATATCGGTAGAAAATGAATTGAAAAGTGATCCTAATCCCATGTGTATGTACTCCTTCCCTTTATCCGTATAGGCGCTTTAAGGCACCGTAGTGTTTCGGATTGATTCGAACCGCCTTACGCCAAAAAGATCGGGCTTTTACCGAATCGCCTAAAGCGGCGTAGATTTCACCTAGATAATAGTTGGCATCCGCATGTTGAGTATTGAGGGCAAGGATCTTTTGAAACTGTTCCTCTGCCTTTAAATACTCCTTGTTCTGAAAATAAATATCCCCTAAAAGGTACCGAGCCTTCTGCTCTATGGATGGATCCTGGGATTTATTGATGCTCCGCATCAGGTACTCTTCCGCTTTCGTCTTATCTCCCAACTGGTAGTAAGTCTGCGCAATGGTGAGGAGGAGAAGATCGGAAGAATTACTTTCCAAGGCCTTTTGGAAATATTTCAACGCATTTTCCAAGTCGGATAGATTTGTGTACCCCAGCCCCAGATACTCGTACGTATCGGCTCCCAAATACCCTTTCTGGATGGACTCTTCCAGATACCGTACCGACAGATCTGAAAAAGCTACTCCCTTGTGGAAGTACGCTTTTCCCAACACATAGTTGATTTCTCCCTCTAGAGGAAGATGATTGTTCAATTTGGCTCTCCGTAAAGAGACGATCGCTTTGTCCATTTCTTGGATTTTCTGTTCCGTAGTTGGTTGGTTGATCCCTTTGTAAAAATGGGCAAACCCATTGAAGGTAAGATAGAAAGGATCCATCGGTTTTTTCTGGAGCCTCGCTTCAGTATTCGCAATTAGGGTATCGTAATTTTTCTGTTTCCAGAGTTCTAGAATAGCCTTCTGTTCTTCCGAATCGGAGACGGGTAACTGTCGTATGACCCAACGCACACCCCAGAATAGACCAGTGCCTCCCCCTCCGAGCAGCACGAGTAGCAGTAGAAGCTTTGCTATTGCTTTACGTCGTCGCCTTTTGTCGGCGGCGAAACGAAATCGATTCTGTGGGTAAAACATGCTCCCGCTCGGCTCATTTAAGGAGTTTTTCCATAAAAAGTCAATGGATGGATATCTTTCCTTAAGAGTTTCAATATGGTAGGATGGATCGATCGGAGCAAATCCATGAAACTTCTAGGTCTCAGGAACATTGGCATCATGGCCCACATCGATGCCGGAAAGACTACTACTACCGAGCGTATCCTCTACTATACCGGCAAAAGCCATCGGATTGGGGAAGTGGACGATGGGGAAGCCACGATGGACTGGATGGAGCAGGAACAGGATCGGGGTATTACCATCACAGCCGCATCCACTACCTGTTTCTGGAAGGATCACCAGATCAATATCATCGATACACCCGGGCATGTGGATTTCACCGCAGAGGTGGAACGATCCCTCCGAGTCCTCGATGGTGCCATCGCCGTGTTCTGTGCCGTGGGAGGAGTGGAACCTCAATCGGAAACCGTATGGCACCAGGCAGATGCCTATGGAGTACCCCGGCTAGCTTACGTGAACAAGATGGATCGTGTGGGAGCCGATTTCTTCGAGGTGGTAGAGGAAATCCGCAAGAAACTCGCCAGCAATCCTCTCCCCGTCCAAATTCCGATCGGGAAAGAATCTGCCTTCCAAGGGGTGATCGATCTTATCGAGTTCCAAGAGATCTACTGGAATCCAGAAGACAATGGGCGGACTTATACGTACGAACCCGTTAAAGCCGACCGTGTTCCCGAAGCGACCCTTTGGAGAGACCATCTGCTAGATGGGTTGTCCCATTTTTCGGACGAGTTGACTGAACTATACCTGGAAGGGAAACCTATTCCCCCCGATCTCATTCGAAAGGTAATCCGGCGCGAAACGATCTCGAGGAGAATCGTACCTGTATTTTGCGGTTCCTCGCTGAAGAACATGGGAGTACAACCCTTACTGGATGGAGTGGTGTACTATCTGCCCGCCCCTGACGATCTACCTCCCATTGTAGGGCATCATGCCAACAAAGAAAAAGAGGTTTCTGTTCCACGGGACAAGAAGGGCCCTCCCCTAGGTCTGGTATTCAAGATTCAGACAGAGAAGGAAGCCGGTGCTCTTTGCTACATCCGGGTATACTCAGGATCCTTTCGGAATGGAACTACGGTCTACAATATCAACAAAAAAAAGAGGGAACGGATCAATCGATTGGTCCGGATGCATGCCAACCGGTTCGAACCAATGGACGTGTTGGAGGCAGGGGACATTGGTGCGGTGATCGGATTCAAACTAGCTCAAACGGGCGATACCATCGGAAGTGAAGGATTCCCTATCCTCCTAGAACGGATGCACTTCCCTGAACCCGTCATATCCGTCTCCATCGAACCGAAAACTCTGTCCGAGAGGGCCCGCCTTCTGGAGATCCTACAACTTCTCGAACGAGAAGACCCTACTTTCTTCAAACGGGAGAATCAAGAAACAGGGGAAATTATCATTTCGGGGATGGGAGAACTTCATCTCGATGTGCTGGTAACCCGGATCATGAAGGATTTCCGGCTAGAAGCGAAGGTTGGGAAACCTCAGGTTACCTACCGGGAAAGCATCACTAAAAAGGTAACCCACACGGAAAGGTTCCATAAGGTAATCGCGGGAAAGGACAACACGGCAGAGATCACGTTAACGGTAGAACCGTTGGAACGTGGAACGGGGAACCGATTCGTCAATGCGTTGAAGAAGGAGGTATTGCCAGAAAACCTCGTTGAAGCTGTAGAACGGGGAGTAACGGGAGCTTTTTCTTCGGGAATCCTCTATGGATACCCCGCTTACGATATAGGGGTGACCCTAGAAGGGGCCGTGTACAACGAAAACACTTCTACTGAATTTGCCTTTGAAGCAGCAGGCTCCATGGGATTCGACAATGCCTGTCGAAAAGCGGATCCGGTTCTCCTAGAGCCCATCATGCTGGTAGACGTGATGTGTCCAAAGGAGTTCTTAGGGGAAGTGATCAATCAGTTAACCAGTCGGGGGGGAACCATTCTCAGTTTGGACTCTCGGCCTGCGGTAGAACATATCCGAGCTCATGCGCCCCTGGAGCGGATGTTCGGATACTCCACCGCCTTACGGAGCGTAACCCAGGGACGGGGTACTTTTGCGATGGAATTCTCTCATTTCGAACGAAAGGGGGGTAAGTAGGAAGAATTCCTTGACAATCTTTCCTTGCGGCCCCTATAGTGCAGAAAATAGTCAATTGGAAGGAGCTATCCATGAGTATCGGTACAGAAAAAATCAGGAACTTAGCGATAGTCGGGCATGGAGGAACGGGAAAAACCTCCCTCACGGAACAAATCCTATTCGTGGGAGGAGCTATACCAAAACCCGAACCAGTTGAATCTGGACGAACGGTAAGTGATTTTACCGAAGAGGAAATCAACCAAAAGATTTCCATCAAGACTTCTCTTTCCAACTTCCTGTGGCAGGGAGTAAAGATAAACCTTCTCGACGCTCCTGGATCAGGTGACTTTTTTGGCGAAGTGATAGCGGCTCTGCGGGCAGCGGAATGCGCCTGTATTCTAGTGGGAGCAAAAGCGGGGGTGCAAATCGAGACGATCAAAGTATGGCGACGGTTGGAACAGCAAGGCAAACCCCGTATCGTGTTCATCAACAAGATGGAACGGGAACAAGCGGATTTCAAGAAAGTCTTGGAAGATCTACGCGAACGGTTCAAGCGGCCCTTCGTTCCCATCACCGTTCCCGTAGGTTCCGGACCCGAGTTCAAGGGGGTAATCGATCTCTTAGAGAATCGGTTCTATCCTGTTCCCGGACAGATGAATGAAGAGAAATCCATGGAAATACCCAAGGAATATGCCGCGATCAAAGAAGAGTATTATACCTTATTGATCGAGTCAGCAGCCGAGGGGAACGACGAATTGATGAATACCTATTTCGAACAGGGAACCCTCGAACCTGAGCAGATCCAGAAAGGGCTATCCTTAGGACTTCGGAACAACCGGATTATCCCTCTCTTCGCAGGTTCGGCCCTCTCCAATTCGGGAATCCGGTCCCTTTTGAACTTCCTCGTTTCTGCAGGCCCCTCTCCTTCCGGATTCCAGGAAACTATCGTCAAGGAAGATGGAACAGAGGAAAAAGTTCCCATCGATAGTTCTTCTTCCATGTCCGCTTTCTGTTTCAAGACGACCATCGATCAATTCTCTGGCCAACTCTCATATTTAAAGATCATCACGGGGAAGATCGTTCACGATAGCGAAGCGTTGAATCCTCGGGAAGGGAAAAAAGAGCGGATCGTGAAGGTGTTTACAGCGTTGGGAAAGAAGTTGATCGAAATACCCGAAGCTGAAGCGGGGGATATCTGTGTTCTGGCAAAACTTTCCAATACGCACACGAACGATACTCTCTGTGCTCCGGAGAAAGCTGTTCGTTACAAGCCTCTCGAATTGCCTACCCCTGTTTTTTCTATCGCAGTCTCCGCGGTCTCGAAGAAGGACGAAGACAAGCTTTCTCAACTTCTCCTGCGGGCCGCTGAAGAGGATAAGACCTTCCGCATCGATTACAACCCGGAAACAAAGGAAACCATCATCTCCGGCATGGGTGAACTGCAGATCAACATGATCCTCAACAAGATTCGGGACGGTCAGAAGATCGAAATCAACACGCGAGTTCCTAAGGTAGCCTATCGGGAAACCATTACCAAGAACGCCGACGCCGTATACCGGCATAAGAAACAAACCGGAGGACATGGACAGTTCGCCGAAGTATCCATCCAGATTCGCCCTCTTCCCAGAGGAGAATACTATGCCTTCGAAAATGCCATTAGAGGGATGGCCGTTTCCAAAGGGTATATTCCCGGAATCGAGAAAGGATTGCATGAGGCAATGGAAAGAGGAATCCTAGCGGGTTACCCGGTGATGGATATTGGGATTACCCTGGTAGACGGTAAGGAACATCCAGTGGATTCATCTGAAATGGCTTTCAAGATCGCCGCCAGGGAGGCGTTGAAAGCCGCAATGGAGAAGGCGAACCCCGTTTTACTGGAGCCTATCATGAACCTTTCCGTATTCGTGGAGGAACAGTACCTTGGGGATGTACTTTCCGATCTTAGTTCCCGTAGAGGTAGAGTGTTGGGACAGGAGCCCCTAGGAGGAGGAATCGTGGAGGTAAAAGCGCAAGTGCCACAAGCAGAACTCCTTCGGTACTCGATCGATCTAAAAGCGATGACCTCTGGGACAGGAACCTTCGAAACGGAGTTTTCCCACTATAGTCCCATCACCGGAAAGGTAGCGGAAGAAGTGATCCGAGCTGCCAAAGAAGCTGCGGCAGCTGAATCCCATTGAAATTAAGAAAGCCTCCCCTAGGGAGGCTTTCTTGTTTGAGATTCATCGCTGGATAAAGCCGTTCCCTTTTACCTTTGGGATAGGGGTACGTACTCTTCCTTTCGAGTGTACACGTTCTTGTACGCGGGTCGAATGATCTTTCCCCCGCTCACGATCTCT
>CAKZQO010000260.1 GCA_937140905.1 uncultured Spirochaeta sp. | reverse complement strand
TGGTGGTATGCGCCGGAGGCGATCTCGGCCCGGATCCGCTTCAGCTCCTCGGGCCACTTCTCGATCAGCTCCAGTTTGGCCTTCTTGTTGTCGTAAGCAACCGGGATGGCGTGCTGGGCTAGCATCTGCGTCTGACTTTCGAGAATGCGTGCATTCTGGATGCGGCAGTGGATCTGGCGGCGCTCGGGGTCTTCCAGGCTGGCAGTCCGCCGCTTCAAGTCCGCCTGAGCCTGCTCGCGCTGCTTTTGGTAGCTGGAAGCCCGTTGACGGAATTCGCGAGTGCAGGAGTCTCGTGCCTCGTCCAGGTATTTGCGCATCTGCGCGAGCTGAGTTGGACTGTACTCGAGTTTCGGCGCCTCATCAAACAGCTCGAGATACGGGCGCTGGAGGGTCTCCTGCAAGGACCGGAAGACCTCCGGCGGCAGGGGCGTCGAGGGGGGACGACGCGCCTGGGGGGGGGCGGGCAGCGGCGCCGGCACCAGTACTACCGCGAGCATAATGGCGAGGCTGCGACGGGCCGGAGAGAAGCCTGTTGGCATGGTCTGTCCCTCCAGCCCATCACCTCAAGCCACCGGAGCGGTTCGGTTGCTCGGCAGGTCGCATTATCCCGATGGGCCACTCCCCTGCGTCCAGTATCCGTAAGCCCGCCACCGTGGCGACCAGGAGGGCAATGTTTAGCAAGAAAAAGCCCTCCAGGAGGGACACTTGGCGGTGGACCAACCACCAAAGCGTAGCGGGTAGGGCGCAGAGAGCCAGCCCGGTCACCAAACCGCAATAGATTATCCACAATCGCTCGAGGGACAGATTGAAGTTCTTCAGTCGCATCCGCATGGGGCGCACCTCCCGGGAATTGTACTCCATGAAGACCCAGGAATCCTTTCCAGGTTGGTCGATCTGCATTTCGTGCACCCGTTTTACAGTGCCTACCCGGAAACCCCTCTCAGTGAGCCCTTTGATGAGAGCTCGCATCACTGTGGTTTTTCCCATATTGGATGCTTTCGATACCACACATAACACTGGAATACCCATCTCAGCCTCCAATGGCATACATTTGTTTTTTAAGAAGCTCGTTCCCCGGTATACGGCCATGGGGTACGCACAACGAAACGCGTGAGGTCTGTTCGATCTGGACCTCCTTCTCCTGTGAAGGAACGTTTAAGAAGTGGCTTTGTTCCTTCAATCGCAATGCGTTTCGAAACGCTTGGTAAGCCTGTTCGGGATTCAAAAGAGCGTTTCCCAGGGGTACTTCCCGATCCCGGAGTAGGCAGGATCGCACGGAACCGTCGGATGTCACCCGCATGCGATTGCACTGGCTACAGAAATGGTGGCTCATAGGATGGATCAAGCCCACTAGGCCTTTTGCTCCGGGTATCCGGAAGAGTTCCGCAGGTCCGTCGAGACTACCGTTCTCTTGGATCGGAATTAAGGGAAGACCTGCTTCCCTGGCCTTTTGTTTCACCACATCGGTGGAAATGAATAGATCCGTGGCGGTTGGTAGGAAAGGCATGCATTCGATGAATCGTACATGCACAGGATACTCTCGGGCAAAGGCAAGAAACTCGGGGATCTCTTCCTCGTTTATCCCTTTTAATAGCACCACGTTTATTTTTACGGGATGGAGACCCGCTTGTAAAGCAGCTTCAATTCCTTCCAGTACCTGGGATAGGGCGGCTCTAAGAGTGATCTGGGCGTAGGTTTCACGCTTTAGGGAATCTAGACTGATGTTGATCCTTCGCAAGCCCGCTTGTTTCAAGTCCCGGACGCAATTAGCAAGAAGGGTACCGTTGGTGGTAATGGATACGTCCTCGATCCCCGAAACACTGGCGATTCCCCTGACGATCTTTTCTATCTCCGGATGAAGGAGGGGCTCGCCGCCAGTAACCCGAACCTTCCGAAACCCCAATTGAGCGGCTATTCGGATGATCTGTACGCACTGATCGGCGGGCATGGTTTGGATTCTTTGAGTTACGGTACAGGTCTTGGTATCCTCTTCAGGCCTACAGTAGATGCAACGAAGGTTGCACGCTTCTGTAATGGAGATTCGTAAGTACTGATGAAGTCTGCCTTGATTATCTAGTAACGGCATAAGGAGAACTCCTCTATTCGAAGAATACGGACCTCTAGGTTCCTGCAAAGGCTTTCATCATGGGTGGCGAAGATTAGGGTTGTATTTCCTTTGTGTGTTACCTGTTTCAATGCCTCCGTAATGATTCGTTTCGCTTCTTGGTCGGCCTGGGCGGTGGGCTCATCTAGCAAAAGTACTTGTGGCTCCTTGAGCAGGGCTCTGGCTAAAGCTACACGGTACGCTTCTCCGCCTGAAAGTTCCCGTGTATCCCTTTCTTCGTATCCCGAGAGGCCTATACGTTCTAGGATAATTTGAATATGGTGTTTTTTTTCTTTGGGCGTAAGGGTAGCGGAATGAAGACCCACCAGCAAATTTCTGTACACGGAGCCTCTGAACAAGTAGGGGTGTTGATGAACATAGGTAACCTCTTGCGTTAATTTTCGCCTGTGCACTCGCAGGGGTGCGCCTTTATAAAAGATGGTTCCCGAAGGTACCTCCAGAAGCCCACTCAAGGTCTTCAAAAAGGTAGTTTTACCACTACCGTTGGGCCCCATGATGGCTATCCGATCTTTGGGTAGAATCTCCAACTGGGGTATGTGAAAGATCTCACCTCTTCCGTTAAACTCCACCTTGAGATTCCGGATTCTGAATAGTGGTTCAGGATTCATGTCCTTCCCCCCTGTGCGGATATTCTAAACGTCAAGGTATTGATCCCTATGGATAGCAGAAGTAGTAGTATCCCTAAGGCCAGAGCCTGTTCGTATTCTCCCCGATTCGTTTCTAGGGCGATGGCTGTAGTCATGGTTCGTGTATACCAACGGATATTCCCTCCCAGCATCATGGAAATCCCCACTTCACTGAGCACTCGACCAAAGGAGGAAAGGAGTGCATTCGTCAATACGGTTTGACTTTCCCTCCAAGTAAGAAAGCATTTGGTAGAAAAGGAACACCCTAACGTATGGATCGTTTCGAAAAAGCGGAGGTCTATCTTTGAAAACCCTGTCCACAGGTAGCTGATCACGATCGGGAGAGCAAAGATCGATTGTCCAATGATTACAGCATAGGGAGTATAGAGCCATCCAAGATTTCCTAGAGGGCCCGATCGAGAAAGGAAACCGTACATAACCAATCCGACTACCACGGTTGGTACTGCCATGAGGGAAGTGATGAGAGAAATAAAGAATCTGCGTAAGGGGAATCGGTAGAGGGTAACAATCGTAGCAATACCCAGTCCTATGAACCCTGCAAGCATCGTTGAGAAAAAAGAGAAGGAAAGGGAAGTTCCAACAGTGAAAAAGATTTCTCGGTTGCCAGAGAGAATCAATGATAGAGCCGATTGAATGGGTTTCATGGTTGCCTCAAGGGACAGAAAACCTGCTCCCCTCCGATAACATACGCTTGGATTTTTTTTAAACCTTCCGAGCTGGTGATCCATTCCAAGAATGCTTTAGCCTCTGAAAACGCCACATTGGGATGTTTGTAGGGATTTATCAGAATAATGGAATAGAAGTTCTGTAGAATAGATTCATCCCTGTTCCGATACAGTTCCCTTACTGATAGTTTTTTTTTCAGAAAGGCCCAGGTGGCAGAGTCTGTCAGGGTATATGCGTTCAAATCCGAAGCCATCCGCAGAACCGATTCCATCCCCTGACCCGCTTCCATATACCACGACCCTTGGGGAACTATACCTGCTTTTATCCAGATTTCTTTTTCTTTCACATGGGTACCAGAATTGTCTCCTCGGGAAAGGAAGGGTACCCGAGATTGGGCGATTCTGGCGAAACAGTCCTGAATCGTCAGGGCGGTTTGAACCCTCGCGGGATCGTTCTCTGGACCCACGAGGAGGAACTCATTATACATGAAGGTAGAGTGCGATATCCCATATCCTTCC
>CAKZQO010000259.1 GCA_937140905.1 uncultured Spirochaeta sp. | reverse complement strand
GTCCCAATACCCACCTTCCCCTGGAAATGGGTGCTGCGGATCCTCTCTACCTTACTGGGAATCGGAGTCTTAGGATTGTACACCGTTCGATATCTTCGGCAAGCTTGGTACCGATACCTATCCCATGGAAAAGGATTGAAGGCTGCTAAAGCCCTCTACCGGCTACTCCTGTTGGAACTTGCCTCGGAAGGGTATCCTTTGAAACCACCCTCTCTCACCCCTCTCGAGTTTACCCAAGCGCTGAAGGAGAACCCATTTCAGGCGAACGAAGATTCTCATGGGAAGGTCCAAAGGGCAGTTCCTCACACCTCGAAACCAGAAAGACTCTTAAAAAATGTCTTCAATCTAGAAGTTTACCTGGAACGGTTTGCCGCCCTGTACACGGAATTATGTTATCGAAGTAGAATCTCCGAGCAAGAGAGGGAAGAAAAAGTGAACGAGATGAGGACCCTCTATACTTCGATACGAAACCGGATCCGCAGGAAAGGAGTCCTACCTTGTATCGTACGAGCCCTTAGTCTTCGGGGGTTACGGTACTCATGGTAAACCACCTCCTATCCTCACACCGGAAAGAGCGCCTCCTACAAGCCTATAGCATTTTAAAGAGGCATAATCGACCCATTCAATCCCTTATCATTACCCTTGTTTGTCTCCTGGCGCCAATTATTATTCTTTCTGCCTGTACCCCTTCCACCGATTGGGTGCAATTCCGCGGAAAGTACGGGCAGGGGGCCACATCGAAGGCTATCAATCCACCTCTGGGTATCAAGTGGAAACTGCGTCTTCAACTGGACGGTCTAACCCTACACGCGTTTAATCCACCAGTGGTGAAGGGAGACACGATCTATTTCGGTTCTGCGGATGGAAACTTTTATGCTCTCGACATCGAGAGCGGCTACATGCGCTGGGTGTTCAAATCAGGAGCTTCCATTAACTCCGTTCCGTATGCGGACGAGGAACGGGTCTACTTTGGTTCGCAGGATGGAAAAGCCTACGCTCTCGATCGGAAAGAGGGAGTAGAAGTATGGAGCTTTGACACGGGCCGTCCGGTGAACTCCACCCTCCAGCGGTACAAGGACATGGTATTATTCACCAGTGATGGAGGAGCGAGTTTCTTCGTGGATCTGCAGGGTCGATTGGTAGAAAAAATCCCCAATCCCGTTTGGTACTTCCACACCTACCAGATGGTAGACGATGTGATGTTCTTTGCTCCGGGCCCCTTGAGCCAACCGCATAGTTTCGGACCCTACGACACCCGAACGAAGAAATACCTATGGATCATCGACACCAACGAGTTCAACGCCATCTGGTACTCTTTCCCAGCGGTTACGAAGGATCTAGTATTCTTTTCCACCTGCGGGTATACCGAATTTGGCTGGATACTAGGATTCCATACCTACGATCGAAGTACCGGCACACGGTTATGGAGTTATGAGGATATTTCCCGGTGGGGGCCTTCGTATAGACCTGACCTGGAAGGGCTATTCCTACGAAACTTGAACTTACTGGATTACATGGCCCCGTCGGTGTGGAAAAACCTCGTAATCTACACAGGCGGGGATGCGGTGGTACGGGCCTTCGATACCCGTAAGGGAACCCTTGTGTGGGAAAAGGAGTTTCAGAGTCCTGTGAGTTCCGCCCCCCTCATTGCGGGAGATCGCCTGTACTTTGGATTATTGGGAAATCCCAAATCTCCGGATCCCAAAGAACGTTCTCCATCCCTTATTTGTCTTTCCGCCCGGGATGGCCGATTCCTCTGGCGCATGGAATTAGAGGGGGCAATCCTCAGCGCACCGGTAGCTTCCGGTAAATGGCTCATGTTCGGCACTGATAAAAGTCTTTTCTACATCCTGGAAGAAGTATTTTAAACTACTCCGAAATTTTCATTTTCATATTTTCCCAGAGATAAAAACGTATCGATTCCTCCAGATAAGCTTTTTCCCTGGCACTTTCGATTTGAGCCATCGGGAGACAATCTGGACTTCTTCTGGATCTAAAACCTTCATGAGGATCGAGGCAATGGTTATCCGGGATGAAGGGGGAGAGCCCTCCTTCCTCCATAGCTCACCGAACCATTCTTCCACGTGTCGTTCCAGGATCTCTCGTTCTTCCTCGAAGGTTTCTTCAATTTCCTGTAGGTTGGAGACCCCTAATCTTTTCAGTTGGCTTCTAAAAGCTTCTTTTAATTCTTCGGTAAGATATAGGGATAGGGATTGGTAGTATGCGTCTTCTCCTTCCAGAAGCTTTTCCCGAAGATTCTTTGATAAACTATTGAAATCGAACTCTTGTTGGAAAGATGAAAAGATACGAGAACTGCCTTCAAGGAGGAGTTCGGCCACCACAAAACGCCCCTCTTTGGATAGTAAAGAAACGAGTCGACTTAACCAATTAGAGAGATCCTTCTCTCCACCCTCCGTCCATCTACCGGAAATCACCCCTCTACCCAAGATCGCATCGAACTGCGGGGCTGCTATCTCTCCCTTTAAATTCGTTTGGGATCCTAGCTTTTGCCCTTCCTCTGTTTCTATCCCAGCGACAAGCAGATCCAGTAGTTCCTTCTCGGTTATGACTCGAGGCTTTTCCACTTCAGGAAGAACCTCGATCAGCGCATCGATCGAATTTTGTTCTTCCTTTCCTTTCACTATCGCCCATACCCAACCTTCGGGAGCTTGCCTTAAGGCTTCGGGAAGAAGGAACCCTACCCCCTGCCCCAGAATCAACACCCGTTCGTGTCTCCGAAGGGAGGATAGTTGGAAGAGCTTCCTCCGCACTCCCTCTAGGATATGACCTCCCCCCCCTATCGTGCGGGCCATCCAATCCTCCCGACTCTTATCCTGGGGAGAGAAGGTAAAGGCCTCATCCCACTCTTCCAGCACACTGCTCAGTAGAGCTTCTCGGCGTCTTAGAATCTCCTCCCGGATCTTTCCCTCGTACCCGATGGAACTGGGTTGGTAAAACACCCTCCCTTTTAGTTCCGGAGGTAAATAATTCTGGGCTACCCAATGCTCCCGGTATGCATGGGGGTACTTGTATCCCTGCCCATGACCAAACCCCACCGAATCCCTGGAAGAATCCTTCAAGTGACTGGGAACATCCCGGATCCCCTCTTCTTCCACAGTTTTAAGAGCATCAAAATACCCTAGGCTGGAGTTCGATTTGGGGCAAGTGGCGAGGTAGAGGGCGGCTTCTGTCAAGTGGTACTGCCCCTCTGGCATTCCCACCCGATCGAAGGCTCTTGCCGCAGCCTCCACTACCACCAACGCCATGGGATCTGCCAACCCCACATCCTCCCCTGCTAGAATCAGCATACGGCGAAAGATGAAATGGGGATCCTCGCCTGCCCGGATCATCCGAGCCATCCAATAGAGAGCCGCATCCGGATCCGAGCCTCGGAGGGACTTGATAAAGGCGGAGATGGTATCGTAGTGATAGTCCCCTTCCTTATCATAGAGGACCGCCCGTTTCTGGATGGATTCCTCGGCGATGGAACGATCGATCCGGATCTCTTCCCCTTCGGGAGGGGGGAACTCTTTCGGAGTAGTTTCTACCGCCAGTTCGAGGGCATTGAGAAGGTTTCGGGCATCCCCATCAGAAACCCGAATTAGGTGTTCCAAGGCATCCTCAGTAATCTGTACCCGATACTTCCCGTACCCTCTAACAGGATCCTGCAGGGCCCGGAAGGCGATCGCCCGTAGATCTTCCGCTGATAGAGGTTTCAGTTGGAATACCCGGCTTCGGGACACAAGGGCAGAGATCACTTCGAAGAAGGGGTTTTCCGTGGTAGCGCCAATGAAAATGACTGTTCCATTTTCTACCCAGGGTAGTAAAGCGTCCTGCTGAGCTTTGTTCCACCGGTGGACCTCGTCCACGAACAGGATGGTCCGTCGGCCGTACAGTTCTTTATTTCTCTGCGCTACTTCGATAGCTTCCCGCACCTCCTTTACCCCTGAAAGCACGGCATTGAGGGAAAGAAAGTTACTGGAAGTAGTGTTGGCAATCACTCGGGCTAGGGTAGTCTTTCCTGTACCCGGAGGGCCATAGAGGATCAGCGAGGAAAGGCGGTCCGCCTGAATGGCTCTCCGAAGGAGTCTACCGGGCCCTAGTATGTGGTCTTGGCCCACGAACTCATCCAAGGTCCGGGGCCGCATGCGGGAAGCAAGGGGTTCCCGGTCCTGTTGGTGAGCTGAGGAGAAAAGAGGGTTCTCACCTTGCTGACCTTTTGGGGATTTATTGACCGCCATTTCAGGAAGAAGGATAGAAGGGGAGGAAAGAAAAATCAATCCAGCAATATATGATATTATTGACATAATTAAGATATAATGTTATATTATTTGTAAAGTATGTCGATAGTAAAAAGTATGGGAATACTATGCGCTCCTATTCATTTGGAAAACGTATCTTGATAATTCCCCTTCTCTTCATCTCCTTTCTCTTTCCTGTTAACGGATTAGCCGAAGCGAAACGTGTTCTTCTAATCCATTCCTATCACGCAGGGTATTCCTTCACGATGGAGGAACACAGAGGAATCGAAGACACCTTCCAAGAGGAAGGGCTGAAGGTGGATCTATACACCCACTTTCTCGATGCGAAACGGTTCGATATCAATGTACGGTTCCGGGAAATCGCTCGGTACCTTTCCTCGTTATACGGAAAGTTCACCTTCGATCTCGTACTCGTTACGGATAACGACGCGTTGAATTTCGCTGTACGGTATCGCTCTACCCTATTCCCTAAGACCCCCATCGTGTTCTGCGGGGTCAACGACTACAGTCCAGACCTTCTTAAGGAAGAACGGGGCATCACAGGTGTAGCAGAAGTGGTAGACATAAAAGGAACGATCGATATCGCTCTATCCCTTTTACCGGATCGAGATCACCTCGTGTTCCTCATAGACAATACAGCTACCGGTACTGCCATGAGAAGGGAAATCGCTCGAATACAGAATTCTTTCCCCTCTACCCTCACCTTCATCTACCTCCAGATGGGACTCCTCTCTTTTTCCGAAATCAAGGAGCTTTTGAAGTGGTACGAGGGAAGGAACATCGTGTTCCCCCTTCAAATGAATCAGGATCGGGATG
>CAKZQO010000258.1 GCA_937140905.1 uncultured Spirochaeta sp. | reverse complement strand
TAAGTAGTTTGAAAGGGAGGGACCGTGTTTAAAGGTTTGACTCAGAGGGCTCAACGTATTTTAACAATTTTGGCCCAAGATGAGGCAAAGCGTTTTCATTCTGAACAATTATTACCAGAACATATTCTTCTCGCCATCCTTCGGGAGGGATCCGGGTTAGGATATAAAGTTTTACAGAAGGCCATGATTGATCCTCAAAAGCTTCAAGCCGAAATAGAAAATGCCCTTCCTAAGAAAAAAGGAGGTTTTATCCTGGGTGACGTACCTCCTTCTCCTAGGGGAAAGAAGATTCTAGAAGATTCGGCAGAGGAAGCTAGAAACCTGGGGCATGAGTATATTGGCACTGAACATCTATTACTAGCCTGCTGCAGGGAAGAGGGAAGCGTAATGGCCCGATTCCTCAGTAACAACAATGTCACTATAGAAATGCTCCGGGAAATCGTGCAGGAATTGACAGGAACTTCTTCTCCACCGACATCGAAGAACCTTTCCTATGATGGGGGAGCAAAAAAGAAAGTGATGCCACCTCAAGGTAAAAAAGCAACTCCCACACTAGACGAGTTTTCACGAGATCTAACCCAATTGGCAGTGGAGAACAAATTAGATCCGGTAATCGGCAGAACAAGGGAAATTCAACGGGTAATCCAAATTCTGGCTCGAAGAACGAAGAATAATCCTGTTCTCATCGGAGAGCCGGGGGTGGGAAAGACCGCTATTGTAGAGGGATTAGCACAACGAATCGTGGAAGGATCAGTTCCTGATGTCTTGATGGGAAAACGGGTCCTAACACTGGATCTTGCATCGGTAATCGCAGGGACAAAGTACAGGGGAGAGTTCGAGGAACGGCTGAAACGGATCATGAAAGAAATCATCGCTGCGGAGAACGTGATCCTTTTTATCGACGAACTTCATACCATCATTGGTGCGGGTGGTGCCGAGGGTGCCATCGATGCTTCCAATATGTTGAAGCCAGCCCTCTCCCGGGGGGAAATCCAATGCATTGGAGCTACTACCCTCAATGAATACAAGAAATACATCGAAAAGGATGCAGCCCTGGAGCGGAGATTCCAGACAGTATACGTGGAAGAACCTACGGTGGAGGAAACGATAGAGATCCTGAAAGGAATCAAGGAACGATACGAGGAACATCACAACGTTTCCTATACTACCGGAGCGCTTGAGGTAGCTGCCATCCTTTCCCGGAGATACATTACCGATCGATACCTGCCCGACAAGGCCATCGACTTGATCGATGAGGCAGGATCTCGGAAGCGAATCATGAACAACATCAGGCCCTCGGAAGTCGTAGAACTGGAGAAAGAAATCGAGCGACTCAACGCAGAAAAAATGGCCCTCGTAACTGCTCAGAATTACGAAAAAGCAGCAGCTCTTCGAGATACCATAAAACAACTGAGGGCGAGGGTGGAAGAACTAAAGAACGAGTGGAAGGTAACCCTTAAATCCGATCAGAACATAGTGGATGCATCGGATATCCAGCAAGTAATTTCCGATATCACCGGTATTCCCCTTGCTCGATTGGCGCTGGATGAATCCGAGCGGCTTTTACATATCGAGGAAGAACTGCATAAACGGGTCATCGGTCAGGATGAGGCGATTCGAACTATCGCTTCTGCTATTCGCAGGTCGAGGACAGGGCTCAGTTCCCCTTCTCGACCGATGGGATCCTTCATCTTCCTTGGCCCTACCGGCGTAGGGAAGAGCTTGCTGGCCAAGACCCTCGCAGAGTACCTCTTTGGTAATGAGGATGCTCTGGTACGGATCGATATGTCGGATTACATGGAAAAGCACAATGTGTCTCGGCTTGTAGGGGCCCCCCCTGGGTATATTGGATACGAAGAAGGAGGGATCCTCACCGAGAAAATCCGCCGGAGACCTTACAGTGTTATTCTGCTTGATGAAATCGAAAAAGCCCATCCCGACGTGTTCAATATCCTCCTCCAGGTTCTGGAGGAAGGCCAACTGCAGGATAATCTTGGTCATACGGTTTCCTTCAGAAACGCGGTGCTGATCATGACATCCAACGCAGGAGCTCGGGAAATCTCGAAAGACGCCTTCCTTGGGTTCCAACCCCAACAGGGGGTAATGGATTACAAGGAGATCAAAGCCTCTGCCATGAACGAACTCAAACGGCTGTTCAGGCCAGAGTTCTTGAACCGGGTAGACGAGATCGTAGTCTTCCATAGCTTGGATAAGAAACAGGTGGCAGCCATTCTGGAGATTCTGTTGAAAGAAGTGGCTGACAGGCTGAAGGAACGGGATATACGGTTGGAAGTGACTCAGAGAGCCAAGGAATATTTAATCGAGAAAGGGTACGACGTAAAGTTCGGAGCAAGGCCCTTACGAAGAGCCATACAGCAGGAAATTGAAGATCCGCTAGCCATGGAAATTTTGAAACGACGGTTCGAGAGCGGGAGTACGGTTATCGTGAGTGTTCGAAAAGGCAAACTGGTATTTCTCGAAGGTCCCAAAGAAAAGAAACCAGCCTTACCAGCCCCT
The DNA here is from genome assembly GCA_937140905.1 of uncultured Spirochaeta sp. Classification (GTDB taxonomy): domain Bacteria; phylum Spirochaetota; class Spirochaetia; order DTKZ01; family DTKZ01; genus DTKZ01. The sequence goes on along the minus strand of CAKZQO010000258.1, from coordinate 8,268 downwards.
AAAGAAGTGGTGAGCCTTTCGAATTGAAAATCGATAGATAGATGGACATGCTGCGCTGTCCTGCGTGCCAGTCGACTACTTGGGAAGACTTGCACGCGTTGGAACCTAATGTGCCCACCCGATTTCGATGCATCCGATGTGGCAGAATCGCATCTCTTGGATCCTGCAAGGTCTGTGGTCAAAAGGATTGGATTCGTAGATCCGAACTATTCGAGAAAGCTTCGAAACGTCCCATCGTTCGATACCAATGCGGAAGGTGCGGCAGAATGATAGGGTTATATCTTGATTCTGAGTTGAGTAAATCTAAACGAACCTTCCTCCGGAAGCTTTGATCAACCTGTTTCGCAACGCCAATCCGATTCCCGTTGGAGGGGGGTAATAGGCAAGGATAGTAGTGATTCCTTCCTTGTCTGCTCGATGGAACTGGAAGAATAAATGCCGGGCGTAATCACTCATATTCTCGAATACCACTATCTCGATCCCCATAGATACGATTCTGTGCAAGAGTTCTTCTGATTGAGGTTGTTTCATATAGAGGATCCGCGTTGAAGAGGGTATCTCGATCAAAGGAGAGAAAAGATCCTCCAACGAAGAGAAAAGGTACACCGTCGCCTTGGGTTTGTAATGGGTGTATTTTGTGCCGGGTGAAGCAGGTTTTGCCTGAGGCAATTGGGAAAGATCGATGACTTCTAAACCGAAATCTTTTCCGAGTTCAGTAAGGGTTTCAAAGGTGACAAAACCTGGCCGAAGGAGCTCCAATCGATCTTTCTCGATTCGTACGACCGAAGACTCTATCCCCACTTCACACATTGGACCCTTTATAATGGCTGCTACTCTGCCTGCCATCGCGTGGTAAGCCATTTCGAAAGTAGTGGGACTAGGCTCACCTGAACGGTTCGCAGAGGGCGCAGCGATAGGAACCCCTGCATAGGAGATCAACCTTCTCGCTTCTGTCAAGGATGGGATCCGGATGGCCACAGTAGATAAGCCTGCGGTGACAATGTCGGGTATATCGGGAGCTTTTGGCAACACGAAAGTAACGGGACCTGGCATACACTGTTCCATCAGTTTAAGATGTCGGTCAGAGACTCTTCGGGTATAGGTGAGAATCTCCTCCATGGAGGATAGGTGCACGATAAGAGGATTATCTGTGGGCCTGCCTTTGGCTTGGAAGATTTTTCGGCAAGCCTTGGGGTCTAGAGCGTTAGCACCCAAACCATATACCGTTTCGGTGGGAAACACTACCAGTTCGCCCGCTCTGATGAGTTCGCCCGCTTTCTTTAGATCTGCTTCTGTACATTCAAGGATCAAGGTTGCGTGAGTCATGGATGTAAGGGAACAGTAGGGTGGATTGGTTTGATTCGTCAAGGGGTTGGATAATTTCTTTATGCTTGATATATTTTAGAAACGTAATGTCGAAACAGGAACACTTGATCCCTTTGATTTCTTGTGTAAAGACGCAAGGGGCCATAAAGCGTCTATTATCTTCTGGTGAAACAGTCGTGTGCGTGCACAAGCAAAACGGAAAAACCAGAAGAGTAGCCTTCAAAGCCCTTTACCAGAATAGTAAAGACTTTTGGCTGAATCCACGGACGAGCTGGCAGTACTTTCTACCTAGATCCGTGGCGGAGAATCTCCAACTTCCTATTGATGAGGAGACCCCAAGGATGGGGATTACTCCCGAAATTCTCGATACAGCCGAAGAAATCATAGCAGAGTTGGAACAAGCTCCTTCACCGCCAGAGGATACTATCGGGAATGTTAATTTTGGACTTGAGTACGAACGGATAGAGAAGCTTCCTCTTTCGCAGAGGATAGATCTGCTGGCTGAGTTCAAGAAACGCCTCGATGAGCTTGCCCAGAAGAAAGCTCCTATTACCGAGGAAAAAGCGGAAACCCTGGTAACTTCCAGTAGGGATGCAGCTCTAATCAACCGAGCAACTCTTTGGGAAGCGTTGAAGTTGGGGGATGAAGAGGCCAAGCAGTTAACCCAAGGGGTAGTAACTGCCACCCGTGAGATGGTGAAGTCTACCGCCCGATTAGTGGATGAGGAAATTTTTCAGCATGAACTGGTAAAACGATTGATCGAACGATCCAACGGTACTGTGGTGCAACACATGACGAGGGTATTTCTCAATGGCCTCAGTTTCCTTTCGTACTATAATGAACAGTTTCGGTCTACCAGTTTGACTAATCGAATCCGAATTCACTTTGCTAAACGGTATCGTCAATACTATCGACAACTTCTTCCCCATCTCCATCCAGAGGATATAGTCTTAGAAAGGGTATTCTACAAAGGAATGCAAGCTGTTCCTGAAGTTGATTTTCATCATTTCGCTACGGGTTTTCTTGTGCACGATATTGGGAAAGCGGAGACGATCGAATACCATGAAGGGGAGGCTGGATACAACAGGGACATTATAGAGGAACATGTAAAGATCGGATACCAAGCGATCATGAATAAGACGAACTATCCGAGACAAGCAGGGTTAATTGCAGGGTACCATCACGAGTACTATGGGGATCCGTCGGGTTACGGGTACTTCAGGGAATACCTGGCTCAGTATAGAAAAGCCAATCCAAAGGCAACTCAGGATTACTGCATGACCTATGAGTTGGAACCCATTCTAGATTATCAGTCTTTGGCCTATTTCCCTGCCAAGGTGTTGGAGATCGTGGATATCTTTGATTCCCTGACGGATCCAATGAGGAGTTATCGCAAACCTCTCGAGCCCCATGAGGCGGTGGATTTCATGCGAAAGGAGTTTATTGAAGAGAAATTAAAGATCGATCCGATTTTGTTCGATCTGTTCGTCCAATTTCTAGAAAGGCGGTCATCCCAGTGAACAGCGTACCCAAAACCATCGTGAATAAATTCGTGAAGGATCGAACAGCTTACTATACCATACATTGGTCTCCAATTATTCGAGTGGATAAATACGAAATTCAAAGAACAGTGCCTGCCATGGCGGGGATTTTCGAACTATTCTATAGAGGCTCGGATAGAAAGCTCCATCTGTTTCATTATGGGATCGCCTGGCTTGGAGGCTTGCGGGCGGTGATTCGCGAAATGACAGACCCGCTTCTCATGAAGGATAGGCCCGACATTCAACGGGTCTTGAAGGATCATGAATGTTTCTACCGGTTCGTTGTTTGCGAATCGAGGGAGGACTTAGAAGACCTACTAGCGTTCTTCGGAAAGACAAAGGGTTCTCCCCAACGAGCTGCTTCAGGCAGGTATGAAAATGTTCGATTGAAAGAGCTTTCAACTCAATCGCCGGTCTAATTAGGATGCCCCTACATAGGCGGGTGGATAAGGCAGGTCGTACATTGGGCAGATCTGTTGGACGGTAGTGTGGAGATCGGTGAACTGGTGCGCTTGTATTCCGAGACGGGAAGCGGTTTGTACGTGGATCTCGATATCATCCAAGTATAGGATTCGATTGGCTGGTTTCCCAGTGAGTTGAATGGCATACTTAAAAATTGCCTCTTCTGGCTTGATCAAACCCAAAGCCCCAGAGACAACCTGATACTGAAAAAGGTCTTTCCAGGGCGCTGGTTCCACCACGGATCGATAGAACCGTACAGGCATATTCGTGAGAAGTCCAATGTGGAATCCCTCATCTCGTAACGCTCGAATCCAGAGTAGGGTTTCCTCATTGATCTGGCTCCAGCAATGATCATCCTCCTCCACCAGAGATGGAACGTCCCTAGGGTCTACTGTACTACCTACTGCGACAAAGATGGCTTTCCAGTACCGTTCAGAATCCCAAGCATCCCGATCATAGAAGGGTCGATACTTTTCATAGGCTCCTCTAAGTTTCGAGTAGGGAAGGTGATACTTTTCTGCTATACGGTTGAGGAATTGAGTAAGGTATCCATTACTAGGGAGGGTAAGCACATTGCCAAAATCGAAATAGATGGTATGAATCCTGTGGTTTGTCATGTAGTCTCCTGTTTCATTACCGATTCAATGGTTCAATAAAATAGGGCTGCCTGTCGTTTGAAGCAGTCTTCCAGAACTATGGCCGCCATAGCTTCCACTACTGGCACGATTCTAGGGCAAATGCAAACATCATGCCTACCCTCGGTGCGGATAATCTGTTCGTGCCCCTCGATGTCGAGAGTATGCTGAGGTCGTCCAATAGAAGCTACCGGCTTCACAGCAATTCGGAAAAGGATTTCTTCGCCCGTACTGATTCCCCCAAGGATGCCCCCCGCGTTGTTAGTAAGGAACCCTTCAGAGGTCATTTGATCGTTATGCTCACTACCCCGCATGTCTGCTGCTTTGAAACCGGCGCCAAACTCGATTCCCTTTACGGCTCCAATGGAAAGCATCGCGTGAGCCAATAGAGCATCTAGCTTATCAAATACAGGTTCCCCTAGACCTGCAGGGACACCCCGAATCCTGCATTCCACAATCCCCCCTACCGAATCTTCCTCGGCTTTTCGTAGAGCGATCACCTCCAGCATCTGTTCCGCCGCTTCTAAATCGCAAGCCCTTAAGGGGTTTTGTTCGATTGCATCTGGATCGAAGGTTTTACATTGAATACCCGCCGCCCGGACAGTGTATGCCAGGATCTCTACCCCCCTAGTCCGCAGAATCTTTTTGGCCACTGCTCCGGCTGCCACACGAGCTGCAGTTTCCCTTCCCGAAGCTCGTCCAGAACCCCGGTAGTCCCGGATTCCGTACTTCTTTAAATACGTGTAATCCGCATGACCCGGGCGAAACATGTCTTTTATGGGAAGATACGCTTCGGGTCGTGCGTCTGAATTGTAGAGGACTAAGAACAGAGGTGTACCCGTAGTCTTCCCTTCGAAGATTCCAGACAGGATGGAAACTTTATCGTCCTCCTTTCGAGGAGTGGTAATTTCCGATTGACCTGGTTTGCGGCGATCCAGCTCCTTCTGGATGTCCTTTTCACTCAGTTCTAGACCCGGGCATACTCCATCTATCACTACTCCCACAGCGCCTCCGTGGGATTCTCCAAAAGTAGTGATGCGAAACAGTTCTCCGAAACTATTGCCGCTCATTCAAAGCTCCTGCATGAAGATGGTGTAATAGTTCTCCTGCTAGATCGTCGATGGTTTTCCCCGTAGTCGAAAGGATCCAATTCGCGGCTCTTCGATAGAGAGCGGTTCGGTGTGTGTACAATCGATGGAAATCTCCCGCTGGATCCTCTTCCCTCAGAAAAGAAGGGATCCCTCCTTGTAGAATGCGATGTAGAAGGATCTCTTCTGTTTCTTCAAGATATATAAAGTACCCAAATGGATCAAGAAAGGAAAGAGCAATAGAATTCTCGATCGTGCCCCCCCCTAATGCAAGGACACAAGCAGGTTTATGGGCACTATTCTTATACATTTCTATCAGTTGTCTAATTCCCTCCAGTTCCAGTTCTTGAAAACCAGACTTTCCTAAGGAACGGAATATCTCACGAATGGGAAGGTGGGTTCCTGTTCGTTGGGTATAGATGCGGCTAACCCAGTCATCCAGATCCTCGAAAGGTAAAGATAGAGCCTGTGCAACCTGTTGCCCAAGGGTTGTTTTCCCGCAGTGTTTCATTCCCATGAGAACCAGGATGGATCTAGAACCAAACATACGGCTGGATGGTAGCCTGATCTTCTGTTAAGATGCAAGGGTGCAACTAGAATGGAAAGCTCGGATTCTGGAAGCTTTGAAAGAAGCCCTGCGAGTAGTTGCCACTCGGAAGGGTAAGGGCACCCAAAGGGGTGGTGTTAGGGGGTATAGAAGGAATAGCGAGAACCCTGAGCAGACTTGCGTTGTTCTAGACGAATTGGAATTGGAAGCAGTAACGACAATCATATTATACAGAGTAGTGCTCCAAATGCGGTTTGACCTTCGTGGGCATCCAAATTATCAAAAAGCTTGCCAAGTTCTGGAAGAGCTTCCCCTTTGGTCGTTGGATCGGGAAATTGCCATCGAAGTGATCGATTGCTTATCCTCCATACTGGGGCTACCGTTCCGGTACTGTCCAAGAATCGAAAGCGGCGGAGGTTTTTACACTGTTGAGCAGGTGATGAAACAGAAGATCGAAATAGCGGAGGATCTCTATAGTGTCGGCAGCGTGACGATTGAATATATCAGTCTATAGAAGCAACGGTAGAGGCTGAGAAAACAAGTATCCCTGTCCATAGTCCACGCCGATTTCTTGCAATTTCTGGCGTATTTCTTCCGATTCTACGAACTCTGCAATGGTTTTCATTCCCATCACATGCCCAATGTCGTTTACCGCCATCACTAGAGCTAAATCGATAGGGTTTTCTAGGATGTTCTGTACGTACGAGCCATCGATCTTCAGGTAATCCACAGGCAGGTTCTTCAGGTAGGAGAAGGAGGTAAATCCGTTTCCAAAGTCGTCTAATGCAAAAGTACATCCGAACTCCCTCAACTGTTTGATGAGGGTAGTGGCCCTACTAAAGTTTTGTATGGCAGCTGTTTCCGTGATTTCGAAGCAGAACAAGGTGGGAGAGACTTTGTATTCGAGGAATGTGGCAGTGATATAGTCGAACAGTTTCTCGTCTGCGATGCTAGCGGCAGAGATGTTGATGAAAAACATAGGGCTTTTGTGTGCATCTCCGCACATCAAAGTATGGGAAGCCTCTGCGACTTTCCGAATCACGAGCCGATCGATGGCAGGCATCAAATGGTACCGCTCGGCAGCAGGGATGAACTCGGAAGGAGCTACGAGGGAACCATCTTCCTGTTGAATGCGGATGAGGATCTCCTTTTTAGGAATCGAGTTTGCTCCGTTCTGGAGGGGAACCACTTCGTGGGTGAAGAGGACGAATTTATCCTGATCGATTGCCCGGCTCAATCGGGTAATCCACTGCATCTCACCTCTTCGTTTCTGGAAAAGGATGTTTCCTGATTCGTAGAACCTACATCGATTGCCTCCTTCCTCTTTGGCCAGTCTGCACGCTTCCTCGCCCATGGCGAGGGCGGTATAGGGATCCCGCACGGTCGTATCCAGCGAAGCAATGCCGACACTGGCAAAGATGGGGAAACTACTTTTTTGCCAGGGGAAGACTCGCTGGACTTCTGTTAGAAGAGTCGTTCCTAGATTGAGCACGTCTGCTTGAGACTGGTTCCAAGTAAGGATACAAAACTCGTCCGAACCGATCCGTCCTACCGGAAACTCCTTCGGAACAGAAGTACGTATATCGATTGCCACTTGCCGAAGAAGCTCATCACCTGCGTGATGCCCACATACGTTGTTCACGATCCGGAAGTTGTCGAGGTTCAGATAGATAAGCCACCGGTTCTTTTTCGGTTTCGAGGATTCTAAGTCCGTTTTTTCGGATAGAAGACTCTGGAGTTGCTGGATTATTTCTCCCCGGTTATCCAAACCCGTAAGTAGATCATGGGTGGACTGATAGTCGAGACTGTCAGTGAGACGGCGGAGGTTGCTTACATCCCGGAAAGCGATTACCTTGCCTAACGTGGTACCATTCCGCTTGCTGATATGGGCCATACTTCCCTCAATGGGTATCCTTCCTCCATGAGCGGTTTTAAGGAGGAGGTTATCCAATAGGGTTGGAAAAGTGTTGTCACTTTCTAACAAAATGTGAGGGGGAATAGATGAATCGGACAGTTCATCAAAGAATTGAAATACCTGTTGGATAGGTTTTCCCCTTACATCGTGTTCTTTATAACCCGTGAGGATTTCGGCAATTGGGTTCATGAAATAAATACGGTTTTCCGTGTCGATGGCAATAATGCCATCCCCAATCCCTTTCAGAATGGCAGACATCCATTGCTCTTGTTCATGCAGTTTCCGTTCGATTCCATGCTTGTAGAGGACGATTTCAATGGTGGTTAGAAGCTCCCTTTCTTTGAAGGGTTTCAGGATGTAGCCGAATGGCTCTGCCTGTTTTGCCCGTTCCAGCGTATCCTGGTCCGAATAGGAAGTAAGGAAAATCACAGGAATATCTAGGGAATGACGGATCTGCTTTGCCGCTTCGATTCCATCCATTTCCCCTTTCAGCATGATGTCCATCAGAATCAGATCAGGAACTTCTTTTTCTGCAACAGTGAGGGCGTCCTCTCCAGTGGGGATGATGCCGATTACTTCGAACCCAAAATCTAGGAGCCTTCGTTTCAAATCGAGAGCTATGATCTTCTCGTCTTCGACAATCAGGATTCGTTCTTTAGCCATCCATGCATCCCTTCTGTGCGTATTCTATGTAACCACTTATAGCATGACCAATAAGATTAGGATAAAAGTTTTTTTAGAATATAGGGATCTA
>CAKZQO010000257.1 GCA_937140905.1 uncultured Spirochaeta sp. | reverse complement strand
GTTTCAACCTTCACATGGGCCGCAGGAATAAAAGATGCAACTATACAGGCTCCTGATTATTCAAAGTATTTGCCCTCTGGTCCCTCTTTTAAGGAAGTGATCGTTGCAAAAGTGAAAGAAGCTGATGGAAAAGAATTCGTGTTGCGCACCAATATCTATCTTCCTTCCCAACCTAACCTTGCTCCTTCCCCACTTGTACTATTCATCCATGGGCATGGTGGTGCCTATAACTTCTCTAATGGCTCTCGATCTTACGAATTGTCCATTGCGTTAAAAGATCGGGGAATAGCTGTAGCCACTGCAGATTATCGGCCATCTGGAGATGCTCTTCTCAATACCTACGATGTGAAAGCGTATGTAAGATTTTTTCGGGCCCATGCGAAAGAGTACAATATCGATCCCCAAAGAATCGGAGTTTGGGGAACAAGCCGTGGAGGGCACCTAGCTGCTATGGTGGCTACGACGGGCGATGTAAAAGAATTGGAAGGGGACGTGGGAGGGAACACGGAACACTCCAGCGCAGTACAATGCGCTGTCATCTATTATCCAATCACCGATATATTTCTCCAGCCTCAGATTCCCTCCTGGTTTCTCGGTACCAATGATTCGGATAGTACGAAGTTGAAAGAACTGAATGCAAAGAATGATCCAAACAATCCCTTATGGAAGTTCGTGGAGTTGGGGAGGAAAGTAAATCCGATTCAGTATGTTTCAGAGCAAGATCCACCCGTTCTGATTGCAGTAAGTGCAAAAGATCAGGTTACTCCGATGGGGGCTAGTTGGGCTCTGTACCAGAAATATATCGAAAAAGGTGTAGATGCTACATTCTGTACCTGGAGCCATGGGGCTCACGGAATCGTTGGGGTAGACATCGAGACTGGTACACAAGATTGGATAACCAAGAAATTAAGGTTGATCTTGTGAAACGATAACCGTATGATGAGATCCCGAGGCAACCATTCTCTTACTTAAACCTATAATTAAGCCGAACTGTGGACATCAAAGAAATATCTGTGATATACTGCAAATATTCATAATGCTCCGAACCGTTCGACCTGGAGCAAGAGGAGCCGTTAAGGGGCACGCGGGAAAAGGGTAAACCTCCCCCTTGGGAAGGTTGGGGTCACGCGCAGTCCCTCTCCTCGTTTAGCGAGAATGGTGAACGGTCGGTGCCGCAACTTCAAAGCCTTAACCCCCTGCTTCGGCAGCGAGTGGAGAGGGAAAAGAGTTGCGGCCGAGGGTGAAGGGGGAAACTCCTTCGCCTCCCGGATTGGAAAGGAGTAGTTCCATGCGTCTATTAAAAAAGCCCATCATTCTCATTCCATGCGGTTTTTTAGGTTTAGTGCTGATCATTACGCTGAGCCTTACCGATCGTCCAGAAGCCCTGCAGAATGAAACACACTTACCTACAATGAAAACTAGTGACGATCGACCGCCTTTTCTGAGAACCAATGCAGTCCTGCGGCTAGGCACAACTACCAGTGTGGAAAACTCTCACTTCCTTGAATATTTACTTCCAGCATTCAAACAGGAATCAGGAATCCGGGTGGATGTGATTGCGCTGGGAACTGGTGCAGCTCTATCGCTTGGGCGGAATGGAGACGTGGATGCTCTTCTGGTGCATGCTCCAGACCTGGAAAAACGCTTTATGGAGGAAGG
>CAKZQO010000256.1 GCA_937140905.1 uncultured Spirochaeta sp. | reverse complement strand
ATCAATACCTGCAGTACTTGGAGCGCTTTACTGTGTTTACCCGCACCAGATTGGATTATGAGCGGAGCGTTTTAAAACTTAGCACAGAACAGGTTGAGATGGTTCGATTCATTAAAGAGAAAGGAGATTATATCATCAAAGGAGCGGCAGGAACGGGAAAAACACTCGTTCTTCTCCACTCTTTCGAACAGGAACTGAAGGAAAACATAAATCCTGAAAAAATTATCCTTCTTACCTATACGCATACTCTTGTGAAATACAGCGCGTTTCTAGCCTACATCCTCAATAAGCATCAAAAACTCCCACTGATTCAAACGGCAGATTCATTTCTCCTGCATCTGTTTAACACTGTATTCCCCGGATTTAAAATTGACTTCACACTCCCGAATCGCATGACGCAACAGTACAACACTACGTCTTTTCTCAGCAACGAAGAACTTGCAGTAGAAATCGAAGAATTTCTATGGGGGAATTTAATTAACGAGGAAGAATACATAGAACTTAGGATACCACGCATTGGCATGAGGCAACCTCTTTCAAAATCGCAGAGGCAAGCTGTTTGGGAGATACAATCTTACATGCGAAAATATTTTGAAGCATCCAAATGTGTGAGTCGTAACCTTGCAATTCGGATGCTTTTAGAACAACCCAATTTAGACAGCTGGGTACACGCGCAACGTCAAGAACGAATATTTCTCGATGAAGGGCAAGATTTACCTTTAGGATTCTTGAAACTGGTAAAACTGCTTTCAGCGCGCGGTGTAGTACTAGCGATGGACTCAGAGCAATCGATCTACCATATTAGCAATCCCTTTCTTAGAGCAGAATTGGAGTTTCCAGGCCATGTACGCACATTGCAAACCAACTATCGAAACACAAGACAGATTCTAGAGTTCGCAAATCGGTTCCGGTGGGGAAGCTCCCGCTCTGATAGCCCCAGAGTCGATGGAGAACGATTAGAACAGAGGCTCCTTTGCGCTCGGGAGGGGCCAGAACCTGAAATCATTCAGGGTACATCTACGGAAGAACTACTAAACCGACTCGCACAACATATCCAGTTAATGATTGAGAGAATAGGATATGATCCCGAAAATATCTGCGTCCTGTGCCCGACCAACCCCTGGGTAGAAAGGATAGAAGATCTCCTTAAAGCCAAGGGAGTATCCTCAGTGAATGTACGTGACGAACAGTTCGATTTCCAGCAAACCGGCTCAATACGTCTCTGCACGATGCATTCCAGTAAAGGGTTGGAATTCCCTGTAGTATTTTTATTTTTACCGACCCTGCCGCCTGTGGATGCGTACGATTTAAAGCACATAGAGGAGCTTCAATGGAATCTCCTCTACGTCTCCATGACACGAGCGATGGATTACCTGGCGCTATTCCTCCCCACAAACCCAGAAAACCCCTTTTTACAGGATCTAATGAAGCTTAAGGAGCGTATATGAATATCTTCGAAGTACGGAATCAGCTGATTCAGGATTACCGGGAATACGTGGAAAGTTTTATGCATATCCGGGATCCACGGATTAAACAGTACGTGGATCAACACCTTTCCAAAGGGGAACTATGGCCTGAACCTTTCTTACAGATGAACCCCTCCTTCGAACCGGGCCCAACGATCGATGAACTCGTAGACGAAGGGGTTCTACATCCAGCCTGCAGGAGTATCTTCCGTGTGGATAAAGATTCCCATGGCAACGGGAAAACCCTCAAGCTGTACAAGCACCAGGAAGAAGCGATTCGAACCTCGAAGAAGAAGGGGGGGTATGTTCTTACCACTGGAACGGGCTCCGGAAAGAGTCTGGCCTATATCATTCCCATTGTAGATCATATCCTAAGAAATGGAACGGGTAAGGGTATTCAAGCTATTGTAATTTATCCCATGAACGCGTTGGCCAATAGCCAGATGAACGAACTTTCTAAATTCTTAAACACGGGAACACAAACCCCTAATATTCGTTTCCGGCGATATACAGGCCAAGAATCCGAAAAAGATCGGGAAGAGATAAAACAAAACCCTCCGGATATTCTCCTCACCAACTATGTGATGATGGAGTTGATCCTTACTCGCTGGTCTGATAGGACACTTGTAAAAAAATCCCCCTATTTAGCGTTTCTGGTACTGGACGAACTTCACACATACCGGGGACGGCAAGGCGCGGATGTGGCTCTGTTAGTCCGTCGAATCAAAGAAGCGTTTAATGCACCTCAGGTGAAATGTGTGGGAACCTCTGCCACTCTCGCTGGTGCAGAAACAATTGCGAAGGTGAAGGAACAAACAGCACAAGTCGCCTCTCTGATCTTTGGGCAGGAAATTCCTGTAGAACATGTAATTGGAGAAACCTTACGTCGATGCACCCCAGAACTTGATTTTCAAGATCCACGCAATATAGAAAAATTAGCGAACGCTATTTCCCACTATACCTTACCTTCCACTTTGGAGGAATACTACACGCATCCTTTGTCTTCTTGGATTGAAAGCGCCCTTGGAATGGAACGGGAGCCTGACAGCGGCATTCTGAAACGAAAGAAACCACGACAGTTACTAGGTGATAAAGGTGCGGTGAAAGAACTATCCCTCATAACGAACCTTCCGGAAAATCTCTGTCGCGAAGTATTGGAAAAACATTTGTTAGGGGTTTACCAGTACATGGATTCACGAAACAATACTCAACCACCTTTTGCTTTCCGACTCCATCAATTTTTCAGTCGGGGGGATCATGTATATGCTACCTTTGAATCATCCCAAACCCGGTACATCACTTGCAAAGGACAACAGTATGTGCCTGGAGATCGTACTCGTAATTTGTACCCCCTCGTGTTCTGCCGGGAATGTGGTATGGAATACTATTTGGTCAAAAAAACCAAAAAGGAGGATAAAGAGTATTTAGAACCACGTCTTCTATCTGAACTGCATGTAGAAAAAGATGAACAAGCGGGCTTTTTCGCATTAGGAATAGACGCAGAATGGATCGAAAAGGAAGAGGAACTCCTCTCTACTCTTCCGGATGATATGATCAGTTATGATCAGAATGGAAACTTAATAGTAAAGAAATCTGTTCGTAGGGGTCTCCCCCAGAAACTTCGAGTCTCTCCGAATGGAGAAATCCTTAATAATGAGAATTCTAGTAACAAAGGGATAGAGGGGTATTTCATACCTGCACCCTTTCGGTTCTGCCTACACTGCGGGGTAGGATATGCGGTAAGAGTCAACCAAGACTTCGGAAAGTTGGCAAGCCTAGGAACTGAAGGTAGAAGTTCGGTAATTAGCCTTTTAAGTATTTCGGTGGTACGGATGCTAAGAACCTTTCCCAACCTACCTCAAGAGGCTAAAAAATTGTTGAGTTTCACGGACAATCGGCAGGATGCTTCCTTACAAGCGGGGCACTTTAACGATTTTGTGCAAGTTGGTTTTCTTCGATCCGTGCTATACCGGGCATTGGCGTTAGCGGGACCCCAGGGAATACCCTACGATCAGTTGGTGCAAAAGGTATTTGATGAGCTGAACCTTCCATTCCAAGCTTACGCAAAAGATCCTGACATAGAAAATCTTGCCAAGAGGGAGCAGGTAAACCAAGCTTTACGAGAGGTTCTAGGCTACCGGATCTACCGAGATTTGGAAAGAGGATGGCGAGTACTCTTACCTAACCTTGAACAGGTAGGGCTACTGACCTTCGAGTACGCGGGATTAAGGGAATTATGCGGAGATGATGCCCGTTGGCAATCTTTGCACCCCGCTCTTAAAGATGCGGACCCCGAGGTGCGGTTCAAGGTATGCAAAGTACTTCTAGACCTCTTGAGGAGGGAGCTTGCTATCAGTACCGAATATTTAAACCAAGCGAATCAGGAACGGATGAAGTCCCACTGTAGGGAGCTCCTAAAAAGTGAGGAAGATACTCCTTGGACCATTGGAGAATCTGAGAGACTTTTCTATTCAAAAATAGCATGGCCTATTGGTCGAACCAAAAAACCGCGGGTAATACAAGAAGGTGGGATTTTTCTTTCCGGTAAATCGGGGTT
>CAKZQO010000255.1 GCA_937140905.1 uncultured Spirochaeta sp. | reverse complement strand
GAAACTCCTGCGGTTTTTCCTTTCCGCTTACGGAAAACCGAACTTCCCCACTCCCTGCGTACACGTACGCGTTCCGGGCGATTTCCGATACGGCCGTGCTTATCCGAACCTGATCGGTGGCATCGAAACCTAAAAAGGATGCGAGAAGTCGTGCCCGCTGCCGAGAAAGTACTACATCCTGTTCATACCGTAGGGCGATGGTTAAAATCGGATACTCTTCCTTCATGTGCCCTTCCTCCGTTCCTTTGCCACGAGGATCGTGCTATCGTCGCTAGCACGATTATAATCCCGGAAGAGCACGGCGGCAATGGTTGAGGGATGATGATGTAGGAGTCCTGGGTATTGTTCCAAATCGAAATGACTTTTCAGTCCGTCCGTACTGAGGATCAACACGTCTTCCGGATTCCAGGGGAAGGCGAACTCCTGGCTCTTAAAGCTAGGCCCTCCCACGATACCGTTATGGGACAGGAAGTTGCGGACTCCCGAGGAAGTAGCAATCCGACAGGAGATATTCCCAACTCCCGCGAAACGAACAATTTGTGCGGCGCGCTCGATTTCTACAAGGGCGACCGCCGCTCCTCGGGTCTTACGCAACCTATCGTGCAGAAGGGAAAGTAGGTCTTTGGGGGTTTTTGATACATGTTCCCGGAAATACTCTATAGCCGTGGAGGATGCTTCAGCGGCGCCTTCCCCATGCCCTAACCCATCTACCACCATGCAGACGAATCGATCGGCTGTCTGGTGCACGGCCCATCCATCCCCACAAACTTCATCCTCTTCTTTGGGGAATTGGATGGCCCCCACTTCAAATGGTCTATAGGGGGGGTGTCTATCGTCTCGTCCGCCCAGAACCGGGTACAGATCACCGTTCCCTTCCCTTCCAACGAGTACAGGTCGAAGAACGAAGCGTTTCGTTGGATAGTTCCTAAACCGATTCCGAGGCTTCCTTTGGTAGAAAAACCATCCTGAAGGCTTCTCTGGATGTCGGGAATTCCAGGACCCTGATCGAGGGAAAGGATTTCCATCCCCTGAATCTCTAGACAGGATAGGGTCCTTAGGATGATTTCTCCCTTTTCCCCATGTTTAACCAGGTTCGTTCCTAGTTCAGTGACCTGTAGGGCGATCTTCCCGATATCGAGTTCCTGAAAGTTTAACGCTCGCGCTAACGCGATGGCCAGCCTTCTAGCTTCACCGACCTGGGAGGCTTCTTCGATAGGAATTCGAACGACATCCTTCATGCCTCTATCCTATACCCACTTCACGATTCGAACGGTGGTTCCCTTCCCTACGGTGGATTCTATGTGGAACTCGTTCACTAGCCGTTTTGCCCCCCCTAATCCGAGCCCCAATCCGCCTGAAGTGGAATACCCATCCTTCAGGGCTTGCTCGATGTCAGGGATCCCGGGCCCCTGATCCTGGAAGGTAAGCCTCAGTCCCTTCCGATCCCCATCCTCGATCGCTTCTATGATCATGATTCCCCCCTTTCCATGATCGTAGGCGTTTCGGGCAAGTTCGCTCGAAGCAGTCACGATCTTCGTTTGATCTACCAGCTTGAATCCGAGTTCTGCCGCCCAGGTTCGAACGATCTGACGGGCCTTCACGATATCGTCCGAACTCTGGAGAGGGAAGGAATCACGCCGGAGGAGGAGCATCGGAATCCACCTGTACAAGGGAGCTCAGGATTTCCATTCCCCGTTCCACGTTGAGAGCGGTGCGTACGCCAGGGAGGGAAAGCCCTAACTCAACCATGGTGATGGCTACCGCCGGTTGCATGCCCACGACCACTGTTTCCGCGTCGAGGATCCGGGCCATGGCAGCGATGTTGGCCAGGGTTCGGCCAATGAAAGAGTCCACTATTTCCAGAGCGGAGATATCGATCAATACACCCTTTGCGTTCTCCTTCACGATCCGGTTGGTCAGCTCGTCCTGTAGGCGAAGGGCCAATTGATCGTGCATATCTACCTGGATAGTGACAAGCAAGAACTTACCAAGCTTTAAAATAGGGATTTGTTCCATGGACCTTTCACTCCATTTTAGAGATTCGGTACCCTACCTGGGACAAACCGTACTTGATGGCTTCCGCGAGGGTCGCTTTCGTGGTGATGTCCTGGAAGGAAACCCCTAGGTGGATCATGGTTTGGGCAATCTGGGGCCGGATGCCGCTTATGATGCACTCTGCCCCCATCAGTCGAGCGGCAGACACGGTTTTGATCAAGTGTTGAGCTACTAGGGTGTCCACCGTTGGAACGCCCGTGATATCGATGATGGCTACCGTGGCTGAAGCGGCCACGATTTCCTGTAGGAGGTTTTCCATCACCGTTTGGGTGCGAGCACTGTCGAGGGTCCCGATCAACGGTACGGCCACAATCTGTTCCCAGATCTTCACTACCGGCGTGGACAGTTCTAGCATTTCTTCCTGCTGCCTGCGGATGATTTCTTCTTTGGATCTGATGTAGGTTTCGGTGGTAAAGAGCCCTAAAGAATCTAATAAGGTGTTAAGATCCCATAGTTCCTTCTGTAGACGCGCCGGATCATTTTGGAACGTATCCTGAATCAGCTGAAAGATTGGCTTTTTTAAGGAAAATACGAAGAGAGCTGTTTCTGAGGGGGTAAATCCCAATTTAGCCCGGGATTTAGAAAGTTCTGTGAGGAGTGATCGCACAGGCTTCCACCCCTCGTCAGACAGGTCTACCCGTT
Organism: uncultured Spirochaeta sp.; assembly: GCA_937140905.1. Lineage (GTDB taxonomy): Bacteria > Spirochaetota > Spirochaetia > DTKZ01 > DTKZ01 > DTKZ01. The sequence continues at coordinate 23,647 of CAKZQO010000255.1, read as the reverse complement.
CTTCCTGCCCGAGGGCTTTGAGGAGGGAATCCCAAAAGTCCCGCATCTGCTGCTTCAGTTCATCTGGAGAGATAAGATCCGCTCGGAACTTGCCTGCCGAAAACTGCTCCTTCTCCCATTCTTGAAGGATCGTATCCTGCTTTGCCTTCAGTAACGAAACGATGCTTTTCTGTTTTTCCATCTTATTCCTCCTCTTGTTATTTGTTGAAAGGACGAACCTCCACCCGCCCCATCTTCCGATTCAGGTAGAAGGATACTGATTTAAGGAGACGAGGGACGATGAAGGAAACATTACAGATTTCGATATACGTGCCTGGAACGATGGTTCCCGGAACGTTGAGACTAGCGTTCTCGTTTCGGGTAAGGTATTGTATCAGACGTTGGGAGGCCTCTGTCAATACCTTTAGGTTTTGGATGAGGGCTTCCCTAGTCTTCGCTAGTTCTCTATTCGTAGGATCCCGTTTCAGCACAGTATCGAGTTCTTTTAATTTTAAGGTGATTTCGATACTCTTGTCTTTGATCCACTCCAGCTTACGCTGTACCTGATAATCATTTCCAAGGATCAGTTCTGTCTTAGGACTAGTCGCGGTACCGATATTCGCGATCTCCATCCCTTCCTGGGCTGTGATCTTCCCGCCTACCACGAGCCCTTTCTTTCCTGTCCGAAAGGTTCCTAGGGTATACACGATGGAGTGGAGGGCTCCTACCTCGGAATACACGTCCTTTTTACATTCTAGATAACAATTTTCTAAGAATCGAACCCGAAGTGATCCTTCTACCACGATTTTCGTTTTTCCCTTCCCAATGATTCCACCACAGACCACGAGGTCCCCTTTACATGTCACATCTGAGGCATAAATCGTGCCCTTACAGAGGAGTCCTCCACCCACGCGTACTTGAAAGCCTTCCTGTACATCCCCTTCAATCAGAAGATCCCCCGGGAAATCGATATTCCCCGTGTGGTAATCTACGTTTCCCGAAACGTAGAGGATCTCTTCGACGGAGATCTTTTCGCCTTGTATTTTCAGTACTCCATCTTTCGTGGCATAGATCCCATCTTCCCGAGTTTCCAAGTTCTTGCTCCCTACAAGGAGTTTGACTTTTTCCACCGGATAGGGGAGTTCCTTGCCCCGGATATTCCGGCCGAACATCCCCGGTTTGAAGGGAACCAACTGGGCTAGCCGATCACCTTTCTTTACGATGGTAAAAGGAGAAAAGGAGCGGTAGTCGACTCTTCCTTCCTTGTCGACGGACGTTGGTTTCTTTTCCTGAAACCGCTCTTCCAGGACGTAGTGGGCGGGCACCTCTGGCGTTGGTGGTGTTCCGCGGGCAATCACTGCATCCAACACTTCTTTCCTTTCCAGGTTACAGGTCAATACGGCGTTGGATAGGGTTTCCCAGTCGATTCCGTGTGTAACGCCCAGGGCATGCAATCGTTCCTGTACTTTGTCGGGATCGATGGGGGCTCCGTCCGGGGTGGGAGGATAGAAGTCTCCCGTGCAGAGCATTTCGTCTTCTGAAATATGGAGATCAAAATGGCCGTTGGCTTTGATAGAAAAGGTATGTTCCAGTTGAGATAGTTCTTCTTCCTGCAACAGGTTCGTATCGGGAAGGGACAATTCGGGCGCGAGGGTTTCTTGAAGCTGCTGGACTTCCTTCAATAATTTCTCTGTTCGTTTGCGGAGAGCTTCTATGTATCCGGGTTCTTCTTTCGACATATCATCCCCGTTCTAGAAAGGAAAGGATCTTGGAAATCTCGAAAGGTTTACGAACCAGGGCTAAGGCTCCCGCTTTCAATGCGGCTTGCGCCATCGGTTCGGTAGAATAGGCGGTGATTACTAGAATACGAGCGTCCTTCTTCTTGGCTAGGACGGATTTCACGATCTCATCCCCTGTTTTGCCTTCCATCCGCAGATCGGTGATGATGAGATCGTACTCGTTTTCCAACGCTTTTCGTTCCCCTTCGAAGGGGTCTGTGGTAGTGTCCACCGAATGACCGAGCTCAGTGAGAATCATCTGTAATGCGTCCAGTACGGTAGTCTCGTCGTCTATCACCAGGATTCGTTTTCCCATAGATTCCTCCTGATCAGGGTTCTTCATTTGAATGAGACCGCAACTCCTCGATTGAACGGATCAAATCTGCCATTTGTAATGGTTTGTATAGGATCCGATCCACCTTGGGGAGGGCTTCTTCCTCTTTTTCTTTTCCCAAAGGGTATCCGGTAGTGAGAATGATTTTCTTTCGAGGATCTATCTCTTGTATACACTTCACCAATTCCCTCCCATCCATTTCCGGCATCACTACATCACTCAAAATGATATCCACTTTATCTACATGTTCAATGAAAAGGTTTAACGCCTCCTTCCCATTTCGTGCGGGTAGGACCTGATAACCGACTTCCTCCAACATCTTGGTGATGATGGTTCTAACTTCTTCCTCATCTTCTACGAACAGAATTAATCCTTTTTCCACATCCTTCAGTTCCAGAGGGGTCCCTTCGGGTGTTTCATGGCTAGGAACCTCTGCGATGGGAATGAGGACGGTAACCCGGGTTCCTTTTCCTACTTCGCTATCGATATACACGGCTCCTTTATGCTGTTGCACTAAACCGTACACCTGGGCTAGACCGAGACCTGTCCCTTTACCCACGGGTTTGGTGGTGAAGAAGGGTTCGAACACCCGGGGAAGCACCTCTTTTGGAATGCCTGCCCCGTTGTCTTCTACAACGATTCTTGCCAAATCCCCTTTGGGTTCGGTTTCCTTGGAGAAGTACCCTTTCTTTCGAAGTTCTTCGGAGAAAGCGATTCGATCTAGAGAAACTTTAATCTCTCCTCCCTTGGGTAGGGCGTCCTGAGCATTCACCAGTAGGTTTGTAAGAATCTGCTGGATCTGTACGGGGTTCCCGTTTACCATGCATTTCTTTTCTTTGAAACTCCAGTCGATGTGAATATTCTCGGAAAGAACTCTATCAAAGAGTTTGGATATCTCTTTTAAAAAGGGGACGAGATCGAAGGGTTTATGTTCAAGGATTGATTTCCTGCTGAAGTCTAGGACTTGTTGTATCAACGTGCCAGCTCGTTTCGCCTGCTCTATGATCTTGAGAAGGTAGACCCGAGCTTCACTACTGATATCTTTACGAAGCTGGAGATACTCGCAGTAACCGATGATTCCCGTAAGAATATTGTTGAAGTCATGGGCAATCCCTGCCGCTAGTTGGCCTACCGCTGCCAACCTCTCCTGGGCCTTGATCTGTTCGTCCTTAATTCGATCTTCCGTGATGTCCCGTAGAAGAACGATCTTTCCTCCAATGTCAGGCCCCGATACAATCGGTTCTGCGGTAATCTCGATGTACCGTTTGGAGGATAGAGTCAGTTCTAGGATATCTCGTTCCCCCTCCCTAACAGTCTTGATCCTCTCTAGAATCAAATTGGTATGATCCGGACCCATGGTTTGTTGGATCAATGTTTCGGCTCTCTGATTCTTCACCTGTATGCTACCTTGAGCATCCACAATACAGAGCCCTTCCGGCAGGTTGGCTATAACTTGTTCCAATCTTCTTCTTTCAACTCCCAAGCGATACTCGAGGGCCTGGACCATCAAACTCACATGACGAGCGGCAATGGTGTAGAGGTGGGTCTCCCGTTCCGTAAACTTTCTACTCTGGGGCGCCCCAAAGTATAGGTAGCCTGTTTGTGTATAGGAGTCGGAGCGTTGTTCGAAAGGCTCTGCATAGAAGCATCCCATTTTCTGTGCCTGTTCTACATGATCATCCTGGGGGGATACCCTATCGTTCAAAGGATAGAACACCTGATTGGGCAGTAGGATCTGATTATCGGTGATGGATAGGATATGGTCTTGGATCTTTTCTCGAAAAGCTTGGTCGTACCCTTCGGATACGGGGGTGGCATAGTAGAGGAATACCACTAAACTAGATTCCTGTCGGAAACAAACCGCTGCCATGGCAAAGGAAGTGGTCTTGTGCAGAATACTGAATATGATGGTGAATAGTTCCTTGTACCCTACGATGAAAGACAATTCCTGGGACAACTCTGCCAGAGTGTTCAGATCCTGAGTGCGTTCGGCGACTTTCTGTTCCAGCTCCGCATTGATGAGTTTTGTCCGCTGGTAGAGGTACGCATTTTCCAGGTAGAGGGAAAGCTCATGAGCGATGGTAGTTAGCATCCGTGAAGCTACCGGAGTGAAAGCTCCTTGTTTTTCACTGAAAAGAGCGATTAATCCGAACAATTTGGATTCCCGTTTGATGGGCGTAGCTAAGAGGGACTTCCATCCACTGACATGCGCTTGTAGGGGTAATCGATTTGGTTCGAGAGTCAGGTTATCTATCCCGAGGGAAAAATCGGATAAGGCGATCTGGCCTAGTATGGTTTCTCCTATTTTTATTTCTTTCAGGGATTCCTGAACATCCGCGTTCACGTTGATACTTGCTTTCAGGATCAGGGATTGGGATTGGTCTTCGAACAAGTAGAGTAGGCTAGCCGTTGCTTCCACCCCTCTGGTTAACACTTCGAGAACATCTGGCAATACTTCATCGGTATGGAAGGTTTTTCCCAAAGTTGCCAGTACGTGGTTGAGGATGAAAAGTTCACGGTTGGTGGAACGGATTTCTTCTTCCTTTTGTTTCAAAAAGGTCACGTCCCGAATCATGAAACAGGTGTACTTTAAGCTTTTCAACCCTACGGGGAAAAAGGAAACTTGTAGGTACTGTAGACCTGATTCCCGGGTACGTACTAGATCCCATATTGGATTGCTTACATCTTCGCATATAACTTTAGAGGTAGAGTCGGTAAACCTTGTAAGGAAGGGGAAGGGTTCCTGCCGGTTTTCATTCAGTCGAAGATCGAGAAGAGAATCCATCTCTTTTACTGTCAGGGAGAGAGCCTGTTGTCGCGGGATCCCTAGAATCTGTTCGGCTCCTAGGTTCCATTCAAGAATAGCACCTTCAGAATCCACTAGAATGATTCCATCCCGGTTGCCAGCGAATAGAGCTTCCAAAAGTTGGGTTTTTTCCTGGATTTTGCGTTCGTTTTCAGCGTTCTTCAAGGCTATTCGAATCTGGTAATCGAGGGCAATCTTACTGAAAGGTTTTAATATGTATCCCGCAGGATTGGTTTGGAGAGATCGGGTGAAGTGTTGCTCGTCGTTGAAAGCAGTGAGGTAAATATGGGGTATGTCGAACTCTGGAGGAAGGGAGGATACGAAATCGATCCCATCGGTTTTTCCAGGTAGGCGAATGTCTACCAAGAGTATATCTGGCTTTGTGTTAGGATCGGCACAAAGGTGTTGTAAGGTTTCAGTGCCCTCGGTTGCTGAGGCGGCAATTCCTACCACAGTGTATCCCAAACTTTCCAGGGTTTTTTTAAGTGAGTACTGTTGGATGGTATCGTCTTCCAGGACAAAGATTTTCATACTTTTTTTCCATGCCATATTATATTCGATTAATGATTAGGCAACAAGTTTTTTATTTCCCAAAACGGTTTCTCTATTGACTCAAGAAGCAAAACATTGTACAGGAACTTCCAAGTCGTCGTATGCAGATCTTTAAAAGTCCATTCTTCCGAAAGATCTTTCTCCTTCTAGCTTTTGTTACGTTTATCGGTTTTGGGATGCTTACCTTATGGGTTTCCTCATCGGTAAAATCGAGCTTCCGAGCAACCCAACTGAAAGCGCTAGAGGACGTGAAGAATCAATACAGAACAAGTCTTCTGGGATGGCTTTCGGAAAAACAGAAGAATATCCAAGGTCTGGCCAAGATGTTAGCTTATACCCTTGAAATCGATCCTTCTTTACTCCGGGCCTTCCGGGAAGTCTATCCAGAGTACGCGGATATCCTTGTGCTCGATAAAGAGGGTAGGTTAAATATAAATAGCGGTTCTGTTCCTTTGAAGAGAGGGATGGATCTTTCCGACCGGGATTACTTCAAGGTTGCCATTGGGGGTAAAGCCTTTATAAGTGGATTCTTCCGGGGCAGGTCCAGGGGTTTGGCCACCCTTTCGATCAGCGCACCCGTTATAAAATCCGATAAACCCGAGCAGGTAGTAGCAGGGTTCATCACCTTGCAGAAATTTCTAGAAATATTCAGTGCCGAGGCAAAAAGGTCCGATACACCCTTACCCATCTTATCTATCCACTTCATCAACACCAAAGGGCAGGTAATATCCGATCCTGCGTACATCGAACGATACCCAAAGGACCCCAACATAGAGGAAGACCCTGTATTTCTATCAAATTCGCCGGCAGTGATGCGATTAATGAATCGAATAGAGGGGTCTCTTGTGTACTCCTATCAGGGTAGGGGATTCTATGGTGCGTTTTCCTGGATCGAACCCCTTCAGATCGGTTTAATACTGGAGGCGGATCAGGAAGTGTTGGAACGTTCCCTTGATTTTCAGCTAAGATCTCTCATCATCGTTTCCACTTTTGTGTTCTTAATTCTCGTGGGGATATTGGTTTTTGTGCTCTGGTACCTATCAAAGCCTCTTGCGCAGTTAAACCACGCAATGAAGCAATTGATTCAAGAAGGTCCGAAGGGTACGATGATCTTCAAGAAAACGGGTAGTCAGGTAGACCGGTTGGTAGATACGTTCAATCAACTACAACAGGCGGTGGATCAACGGGAAACCCAACTGAAGGATAGGGCGGCTCGGGATCCTTTAACGGGGTTGTACAACCATGGTACATTGGAGGACTTACTGCAGAAGGAGTATGCCCGGAGGAAACGTTCGGGGAAACCCCTTTGTTTCCTGATGGCCGACATCGATCACTTTAAGGATATCAACGATAACTATGGCCACGCGGCCGGGGATCATGTCCTACGGGAAGTGAGCCGAATCCTGGAAACTTGCGTGCGGGAAGGCGACATCGTGGCCCGCTATGGGGGAGAGGAGTTCGCGATTCTCGTGGACAGTGACAAACCCGAAGTATCCCTAGCCCTGGCGGAACGGATCCGGTCCCGGATCGAATCCCATCCGTTTATTGTAGAGGGAAAGAGAATCCCCATCACGGTGAGCGTGGGATGGGCCTGCGTTGCTCCGAACAAGGTATCCTGCTGTACCGATATCGTGAAGGAAGCGGACGATTTCCTGTACCGGGCAAAGGAAGCGGGAAGGAATAAGGTCTTTGGTCAGGCCAACATAACCTGACATGTACATGCGCCCATGGGCGTTTAATGTGCCGAAGCGTGGCGAGTTAAAGGAAAACGAAGACCTTGAATTAGGCTATCATACCCTCGAGGAGGGGCATCAGTTCTTTCAGCGTGGAAATCTCGTAGTCCCCAATTGCCCCAGGATCCTTCCACACGGCAATTGTCCGGATTCCTGCTTCTCTTGCCCCTTCCAGTTCCTGTTTCGAATGTCCTACGAAGAGGGCCTCTTGAGGAGCGACCTTTGCTCTCGTAAGGGCTATCTGATAGATCCTTCGGTCAGGTTTCCGTACCCCTTCCTCCCGGGAGCAGACAAAGATATCCAGGTAGGGAGTTGCCCCTACGGTATCGAGCCACTTCCGTTTCCATTCGGTAGGATAGATGGTGTCGGTGATCACTCCCAGGATGTACCCTTTCCGGTGCAGTTCTTCCAGCACCGAAGGCACACCTTCCCGGGGATACACCTCGTGGTTCTGGTTTATGATTCTTTTAAAAAGGATTTCTCTTTGTTTACCTTCCGGAACGCCGTGCATGCGGAGAAAGAGGTTCCAATAATCAATGTACGTTGCCTTTCCCACCGTAGCTTCGTTCTCTATGGCCTTGAGATACTCCCCATCCTTCGAGGAGGGATGATGGTGGAATCCGGCTTCCTCGAGGAGCGTTCGGGCAAACTGTTTGCTCGAAACCCTCCGGGTGTACAGCACGTCGCTAGCGTCGAAGAGGATAAGTTTGATCATGGGGTGTCTCCGTTCATGGGAACAAGTTTCAATAGATCAGTGAGGGTCTGCACCACCAGGTCTGGGGTTTCCCGTTCGTTGGAAGTGTCGGAAAGAGAGGTGAAAAAGGACCGGATCTGAATCGCCTTCCCATACCCTGCTTTTCGAGCCCCTGCCACGTCCCGGGAAAGGGTGTCCCCAATGTAGATGGCCTGTTTGGGTTCCACACGAAGGAGTTCCGCCGCTTTAAGGAAAATGGCGGGGTTGGGTTTCCGGATCCTTAGATGGGCGCTAGTGAGCACTACATCGAAGAATCGATCGATCCCGCAAGTTCGTAGCCTAAAGGGGACCAGAGTCCGACTCACGATGTTGGAAATCACGCCGAGTTTCATCTTTCGCTTCTTCAGTTCTTCCAGTACCATAGGGGCTTCCGGCCGGAGTTCCCGGCGAAAGAATTGGGACTCGTAGTAGAAGGCTACTTCCTCCCAAAACTCTTTCGGAATGCCAGGGGGAATTCCCATTCCCGAGAATATAAAGGTTCGATACAGCTCTTCGGGACTCATTTCCCGCATGTGCGTTTCCCTCCAGGGTTTGTACTGACTCATTCCCTTTTGAATACGGGAATAGAGCTCTTCGTCGGAGAGGTTATGCAAGGGGATCCATCGTTCCAATAAAGAACGAAACCCAGGGAGGGCATGCCTCTGTAACGGTTCGTCGAACCAAACCTCTTCCAGGGTTCCTCCCAGATCGAAAAGGACGGCGTGGATTCTATGGGATTCCATGGGGGCTCCTCACGGGGACTGTGTGTCGGGAAAATTGTCGCGTTAAAAATTGAACGCCGGATGCGATTTCTTCAGCGGAAAAGGCGCTTTGAAACTCACAGGTGGCTACGATGTGTGGGGGTAGCTTTGGAAGTATGGCCTCCCAATCCACCGTGCCCAACCCGGCCGGCCGATGATCCTGGATCCCTTTCACATCGTGGAGGTGAACCCCTATGATAAAAGGGGAGAACCGAGAGAGCCATTCGGTTTGGGGAATCAGGCCTAGTCGATGGAGCACTTCCCCGTGCCCCACATCGTACCAGAAGCCTACCCATTCGGCCGGCGCGTCTCCGAGAAGGGCTTCTAACTCATCGGGAGTGGGAATTTCATGGTAGTAGAACCGGTTTTCAAGCCCCAGCCGAACCCCCTTTTGGGAAGCGAACTCGGATAGTTCCTTCAAGGATTCCCGTACCGCTTCTAGGTGGGGGGCCGACAATTGGTTCCTTTCTTCCCGGTAGCGGGTAAGGAGAGACTGGTACTCCTCCGTTCCCCCCTTTCCCTCCTGGTACAGGGCGCGAAGGGGTGTTTCGAAATCCCTTTCCACGTTCACCCGGCCGGGATGGACTATCACGAGAGGCACGCTCAACCGGGAGGCAAGTTCGATACTCCGTTTCACGGCTTGGATTCCCTGTTTCCGCTTTCCCGGATCGAGGGAAGAGATCAATAGGTCCTGCCTCCCAAGTTCTTCCACCGAGGGGTCGGCTGGGCAGGGTTCGTGGATACTGGTGATGGTGAGGCTATCCAGCAGGTTTTCGATTCCAACTAGCATCCAAGAGGTTACCCCATGGTTCAGTTCGAACCTTGCGAATCCGAATTGCTTCGCTTCTTTAAAAAACTCACGCAACGTGGGGAACCTTCCGATTCCCCACATGGTGGAAAGCCCTAATTTCATGGTAGCTCTCCATAGGGGTCTAAACCGTATTCGAGTCTCATTTCTTCCAGGAGTTTTAGGAACCGAAAACTCGTGTCCGATCGTTCCGCCGCGATAGCCAGTACCATGGCGTTGAGGATCGCCATGGGAACCACATGGGAATGAAAGGAGTGCACGGGACCGCGGAGGGCGTACAGGACCACGTCCGCTTTTCGGTAAGATTCCAGTTCTGGGATATCCGTTAGGATCACCGTCTTGCATCCGACGCGTTGGGCGTGTCGGAGTACCGCGGTGAGCTCTCCCGTGAGTCGGTGATAAGCGGCGAGGAATACGGCATCGTCCTTTCCTATGAGAAGGAGTTTATCCAGTAGGTCTCGCCCCGCTTCCACGAGGCAGATCGTGTGGATCCCCAGTCTCTGGAGACGCATCTGGAGGAGTTCCACCAGAATTCGAGAGTGCCCAATGCCGAAGAGGAACAGGTTCTTCCCTTCCAAAAGGAGTCGAACGGCCTGATCGAAACGGTCCAGGGGAATGGTATTGAGAATTTCTGCCAGGTAGTGGGTTTCCATCTCCACGATCTGGGGTAGGAAGTGCTGGTTTCGTTTTTTTAAGTCCTCCAATCGGGTCTGCATGCGGACGGCCGGAGAAAATTTTTCCCGGAACACGTCTTGCAGGAACTGTTTCAATCCCGGGTATCCATCGAAGCCTAGGGTTGTGGCGAATCGCACGAGGGTAGACTCGCTAGTGCCTGTGTGCCGGGCCAGTTCGGATAGGCTTTGAAAGGCGGCGTGTTCGTAGTGGGTAAGGAGGTACTGGGCGATCTTTTTCTGACTCTTGGAGAAGGAGTCCTGTTTACTTTCCAGAATAGCCTGGAATCCTTCCAGAGTTCTTGGAATCATGGATGGTTTCATGGGGATTCGATCCGTTTCTGTTGAGTGTCGAACAGGTGGAGTTTTTCCGTACGAGTAGAGATCCATACCTGCTCACCGGGTTTGATTCTAGGTTCTTCTCTCAAAACCAAGAAGATCGTCCTCTTGTGTACCCGAAGGCTCACGATCCAATCCGATCCCGTGGGAAGCACGGTCTCGAAGATGGCTGGGTAGCTCCAGGGATCTAAAGGGGGAGTAGGGGATAGGTAGAGATCCTCTGGCCGCACTCCTACCGTGTGAACTCGTTCTGCCAAGCCGGGAAAAAGGGGAAGGAAACTCCGGAAAACGTCGCTTCCTTCGTTTTCCGAGCGGGAGAAGAAGTTCATGGGGGGACTCCCCACGAAGGCGGCCACGGTAAGGTCGGCTGGAAAACGATAGATCGTGAGGGGAGGAGCGTACTGGAGGATCCGTCCGTTATGCATCACGGCCACATGGGTGGAAAGGGTCATGGCTTCCAACTGGTCATGGGTGACATAAAGGATCGTGTTCTTCAATGTCTGGTGGAGGCGTTTCAACTCCGTCCGCATCTCCAACCGGAGTTTGGCGTCCAAGTTAGATAGCGGTTCATCCAAAAGGAGGACATCCGGGTTGATAGCTAGCATCCGGGCTAAAGCCACTCGTTGCTGTTGGCCTCCGGAAAGCTCAGAAGGATACCGGTTTTGAAGGGTATCGATGTGGAGCAGTTCCAGCACTTCCTGAACCCGTTTTCTTCTAGCTTCTTTCGGCATTCCCCGCATTTCCAGCCCAAAGGAGACGTTCTGGGCCACCGTCATGTGGGGCCATAGGGCGTAGCTCTGGAACACTAGACCCATCCCCCGTTTCTCCGTCGGCACCATACACCCTTCCGATTCGGAAAACAGGAGTTTTCCATCCAGGTACAGTTCTCCCCCATCGGGGGTATCGAGACCCGCGATCATCCGAAGGGTGGTGGTCTTCCCGCAACCCGAAGGGCCGAGAAGGCTCACGAAGGAGCCCGATTGGATCGTGAGGTTTAGATCATCCACCGCCACTACCGATGGGCCAAAAGTCTTACGTATGTTCTTCAAAACGATCTCTGCCATACGATCCTCTTCAACTATCCTCTGGAAGCGAAACCAGTGGCAAGGTTTGCTCCGGTAAGTCGTTCCATGGAAAGGGTAAGAATGAATATAATCCCCACGATTCCCACCACCGTAGCGTTGGCTAGTTGGGTATATCCGTAATCGATGAACCGAAGGATCTGGGTGGTCATCAACTCGGTACCCGGTGTGGCGAGCATGATCACGAGGCTTTGTTCCTTCATTCCACTGATCAGGGGAAGTAGGACCCCCGTGAGAAGGGCGTGCTTCTGGAGAGGAAGAACGATTCTTCCCATCCTTCGGAGCCATCCGGCCCCGCAGACCCGGGCCGCCTCCTCTGGTTCGTTCCCCATCTGCATCATGGCGGTGATCCCGCTCCGGGAGGCAAAGGGAAGGTACTTCAGGCTCATCACGAGGACTAGGAGGAACATGCTACCATACAAGCTTGGGATTGGACCCCGGGGAACGGCAAAGAAGGAGAGGGAAGCGGCGGCAAACCCAATGCTGGGAACTAGGTACGGCAAGAAGGACACCTGTCGAAGGTACGCCGCCACCCTACTCTTGGGAAGCCGCACCACGACGTATCCCACTAGCATACCCAGAAACCCGCAGAGAAGGGAAGCGCTACCCGCAACCCACACACTGTTCTTTAGGGATCGTAGAATATCCGGATTGAGAAAGAATCCTTTCTGACCTACCATGGCGGGAATGGTTGCGCCTATCCAGTAATCGAGGGTGAAATTCTCGACAGTGAAGAGGCCGGGTCTGTGCATGAAGGTGGTAAGCACTAAAGTCCCTAAAGGGATGAGGACAGTGATGCCTAGGGCTATCAGAGTGAAGAATAGGGCCGGAAGGGTCAACCCGCCTAGGGGACTTTTCCGAAGGATGGCTCCCTTCCCTCCCAAGGTAATGAAGCGTCGATACTCTCGCACGAAGAACATGTCCAGGGCCACGAGGCTTACCCCCATCAACACGGTCACGCAGGCGATTACGGCCGCCACTCCGGGGCTTCCTACCTTGTAACTGTTGTACAGCGCGGTGGGCAACAGGTAGTACTTAACTCCGGACCCGAGGATGTACGGGGTACCAAAGGACCCTAGCACTCGGGAAAAGGTAAGGAGAAAAGAAGAGAGTAAGGCCGGTTTCAGGAGGGGAAGCACGATCCTTCGGGAGATGGTGAAAGAGGACGCTCCCAGAACCCTGGCCGATTCCTCCAACTGGGAATCCATCGATCGAAGGGCATTGCCGAAAAGAAGAAAGGCAAAGGGGAACACGTGCAAGGATTCGCAAACAATGATAGGTAGAGCCCCGTACGCGAGCCAGTCGGGAGGGACAAACCCCATGGTTTCCAGCATGCCGGCAAGGCCTCCTAGCCGCCGGTTCTTGAACACGGAAATCCAGGCCACGGCAAAAGTCCAGGAGGGAATCATGTAGGGCACTACCATAAGACGGGAAACGAGCTTGCTTCCGGGTAAATCGGTCCGAACCACTAGCCAGGCAAACAGGGCTCCCATGGGGATCGCGATTCCGCAAACAGCCCCTGCGACGAACAGGGTTTGCCAGAAGGGTTTCCAGAATAGAACCTCGCTTACTCGGGAAAGGAAGGTTCTTTGGAGAAAGTAGGTAGTGAAAGTTCCTGTGGGAATACCGATCGTGGCGCTATCCCGCAAGTTTACCCGTACGGTGTCCAAAAGGAGAGCCAGCACGGGGGCAAGGATGAGGTAAGCTAGCGCGGCACAGAGGAGGAAACCGATCACTTTTGTGGGATCGTAGGGGAGTAACCGCAACTCAGTCACTAAGCGTCTGATTCTCATCCCTTGCCCCTTCATCGGGTAGATCCTGGACCTTTCTACTTCTTATGGCCGTACTCGAGCCAAAGGTCAAGCACTTCCTGCCGGAGTTTCAACGCTACCTTGTTATCGATTCGAAGGAGCCTTTTCTGCCAATCCGTCCAGGTGCCTTCATTATCCGGATGGGGAGGAGCTTTCGGGTTAGGCGAAAAGGCGCCCATGTCCCGAGCGGTCCAGGGAACGTGCCCTTCGCTTAGGATGTAATGGATAAGTAGCTTCGCCGCGTTGGGATGTGGACAGTTTTTCACCATCAACGCGTAGGTGGGAAGAGCGTACCCCATAAAGGGAACCATCCCTTTCATCGTGGCAAGCTTCAAGTTCTTGGCCTTGTTGTCCCTCTGCTTGGTAAGGGTATAGAAACCAATGGGAGCCTCTTTCTGCCCGGCTGCTCCTACCGCGTCTCCCACATCCTCGTCACTTCGCATCACGATCAGTTCGTTCTGGAACAACCGTTTCAGGAACTCCCATCCGATATCCTTTTCACTGATTCCGGAAGGTTTCCCGTAGTAGCTTCGGTAGGCTTCCTCGAGGAGCTTGGGATTCGTGGCTATGTTGGCAAAGAAGGCAAGGTTTGCCGGAGTTTGAGCCGGATCCCGGATTAGAATTTTCCCTTTCCAGGCGGGTTCGGTCAATTGCCAAATGTTTTTAATGGGCGGTTCCTTGTAGGACTCGAAGTTGTACCCAAAGATCCTGGGTTGCCAGAGGAACACTAATGGATTCCGATCCTCAGGGGAAAGGGAAGGAGCAATGTCTGGGGGCACCCAATTCACCACGTACCCTTCAGGAATCAATTTTCCTTCTAGAAGGGCTCCATCCTCGAATCCGATCACGTCCACCAGCACGTTCTTCGAATCCACCTCCCGAATCACCCGTTCGGCCTGCTCCGGGTCTCCCATTTTGGTGCCTTTCACTTTGATGCCGTACTTTTTCTCGAACGCAGTTCCCACGTCCTTGATGCGACTGGAAGTGAAGTAGGCAACCACCTCCCCTTCCTTCTGGGCGGCCTGGATGAGAGCGTTTAGATCGAAGGATTCCTGCCCTCCTGCTCCTGCCGGGATCTCTCCCTTTCGTGTTTCCGGTTTGGGTACTTCCTGTTTTCCGCCCGCGATTAGGGGAATCGTGAGGATTAGCAGGGCCCAAACAAAGAGATGTGCCTTTTTTCCTATTCCTTTCATGCTCCACCTCCTTGGAGTGTGATATGGTAATTATATTGCATAATAGTATAATCTGCAATAAAAATTTCAGTATATCCCGCCTTATTTACACGCCACGCGTGTTTAAGCCTGCCCATGTAAATCGTCCGCCTTTCGATTTAATCGCGTTTCTCCTTTGGTTCCCGTTTTTCAGCTTGCCTCGGGTGGGTTGATAGGAGAAGTCTCCCTCGATACAATCCCGGCCATGGCAACAGTATACTATTATGAGTTATCGGAACGTAGCACGTTGGAAGATCGGATCAAAGGAACCCGGGCGATTCTGGAAGCCGCGGGGTTTGATGGGATCTTTGCAAAGAAGGACAAAGTGGCGGTAAAAACCCACGTGGGGGAGAAGAAGAACACTACCCATGTAGCTCCCCAGATCGTGAAGGTGGTGGTGGAGCGGATCAAACGGACGGGAGCCTCTCCCTTTCTCACCGAAACCTCCACCCTCTACAAAGGGGAACGCTCCAACGCGGTAGACCATTTGAACCATGCCCACGCCCATGGATTCGGGTACGACAAGGTGGGAGCTCCCTTCATCATGGCGGATGGGTTATTCGGAAACTCGGAGGTGGCCGTGAAGATTCCCGGCAAGATCTTTTCCTCTGTGCTGATCGCCCGGGATGTGGTATACGCCGACGCGTTGGTAGCCATTTCCCATCCCACAGGACACATAGGGGAAGGTTTAGGGGCTTGCATCAAGAATATCGGGATGGGGTTGGCCAGTCGCAAAGGGAAACTACGGATGCACTCCACCATGAAACCCCGCATCAAGGCGGGATCCTGCACCTTCTGCCAGCAGTGTATCCTCTGGTGTCCCGAAGGAGCCATTGTTGAGAAAGATGGAAAAGCCTTTATTATTGAAGAAAAGTGTATCGGGTGTGGAGAATGCCTCTCTGTGTGCCGGTTCGACGCGGTGGAGTACAACTGGGGGGTGGAATCGGCCGAACTGCAGCGCCGGACAGTGGAACACGCCTTTGGAGTAACCATAGGAAAGAAGGGGAAGCTATTCTGTCTTAACTATCTCACCGACATGACGAAAGAGTGCGACTGTATGGCCAAGACGCAGGAACCGATCCTGCCGGACGTGGGGATCCTCGCGTCGGTGGACCCCATCGCGATCGACCAAGCCACGCTAGACTTGACCCGGGAGAAGTCGGGGAAAGACCTCAGCACGGCGAGTTACCCGAACCTAGACGGCACGATCCAACTGGCCCATGGGGAAGCGATCGGAATGGGCAGCCGGAAGTATACCCTGGTACGGGTGAACTAAAGGGAAAATACCAATCCATAATCCTGGCGCTCTGCGTCTCCTTAACGCGTGGACTGTTTCAGGATAAGGTCAAACCTTTTCCTTGCGAAAACTGGCCGGGAACGGTTATTCTTACAGTATGAGTAAGGGGAAAAAAAAGGTTCTGGTAGTAGGTGCCGGATTTGGCGGACTGACCGTTTCCGCCCTACTCGCCCACAAAGGTTGGGATGTAACCATACTAGAAAAGAACTCCACGCCGGGAGGTCGAGCCCGGGTATGGGAAAAGGATGAGTACCTGTTCGACATGGGACCTTCCTGGTACCTGATGCCCGAAGTGTTCGAGGAGTACTTTCGGCTGTTTGGGAAAGAGCGGAAGGACTACTACGAACTGGAGAAGCTTGATCCGTATTACCAGGTGATCTTTGGAAATGGGGAACGGGTAACTATCACGCCCGATCTGGAACAAACCTTACGCACCTTCGAGTCTTTCGAGGCCGGAGGGGCAAAGAGATTGCAGGAATACCTTTCCCAAGCTCAATATAAATACGAAGTGGCGATGCGGGACTTCCTCTATCGGGATTACCGCACCGTGTGGGATTTCCTCAACCGGAAACTATTGATCGAGGGGAGCCGATTGGGGGTATTCTTTTCCCTTGACCGGTTCGTGGGGAAATACTTCAAGGATCATCGGGCGAAAAAGATCCTCGAGTACGCCATGGTGTTCCTCGGCGCGAGCCCCAAGAACACCCCCGGTCTGTACTCCATCATGTCCCACGTGGACATGAACTTGGGAGTGTACTACCCGAAAGGGGGAATCCACTCGATCGTCCGGGGACTCGTGAAACTCTGCGAAGAACAGGGCGTTCGGTTCCTGTACGATACGGAAGTAAAATCCATCCTGGTGCGGGATGGTAAGGTAATGGGGGTGCGCGCTCCCCAAGGGGATATGGAAGCGGACAAGGTCGTGGTGAACGCGGATTATTCCCACGCGGAACTGGATCTTCTTCCAGAAGAGTGCCGCACCTTTTCCCTATCCTATTGGGAAAAAGCTGTGTGGGCCCCCAGTATGTTCATCGCCTATCTGGGCCTTAACCGGCGGATCCCTTCTCTATCCCATCATAACTTGTACTTTTCCGATGCCTGGGACGATCATTTTCACTCTATCTTCCAGGATCCCAAGTGGTCCGAAGATCCTTCCTTCTATTTGAGCTGTCCCTCGAGAACGGATCCCTTAGTGGCCCCTAAAGACGGGGAGAACCTCTTTTTCCTCATTCCCGTGGCGCCAGGCTTACCGGATCATGATGAGTTTCGGGAATCCTACTTCCAGAGAATGATGGATAAAGTTGAAGGGATTCTGGGAGAAAAGATTAGACCCTACCTTCGGGTAAAGCGAATCTATTCCCAAAAGGACTTCCGTTCGGATTATCACGCCTTTAAGGGTACCGCGTTAGGACTCTCCCATACCCTGCGACAGACTGCCATATTCCGGCCACCCCGCCGATCCCGAAAAGTGAAAGGACTCTATTACACGGGGCAGTATCCTCACCCAGGGGTAGGAGTGCCCAGTGTGTTCATTTGTTCGGTGATCACCGCGGAAGGGATGGAGAAGGATGTGCGAGAGGAGGCGGGAAGTGCCTGATTACGAAGCGCGCACTGTGCCGGGCACCGTTTCAACACGAGGCGTCCACCCTCCACAGGGCGAGCATGCCGAAATACCCGAGTTATGGGCCACCGATCCAAAAAGCCTACGGGAGCTACGGAAAACCATCTTCCAACGGGGGAGCAAGACCTACTTCAATTCCAGCCTGTTCTTCCCAAAGGAAGTCCGGGATCGGGTGTTTACCCTCTACGCGTTTGTGCGGAGGGCGGATGACTTCGTGGACACCCTTCCTCAGGATCGAGAGGGTTTTTACACGTTTCGGGAAGCCTACCAGAAGGCCTTACGAGGCACGCCCAGTAACGACCCGATTATCGACCCCTTCGTGGCTCTCAGTAGGGAGTGTGGGTTCGACCCCTCCTGGACAGAGGCGTTTCTGGGAGCCATGGAGGCGGACCTCTATAAGAAAACCTATGACACTTTGGATGAGACCCTCCAGTACATGTACGGTTCAGCCGAAGTAGTGGGTCTATTCATGAGCCGTATCCTCGCTTTACCCGAAGAGGCATACACCCCTGCCCGCATGTTGGGACGGGCCATGCAGTACATCAACTTCTGCCGGGACCTCGCGGAGGATCACGGCTTGGGACGCAGGTACTTACCGTTAGAAGGGTCTGATCCCCGGATCGTGGAAGAATCCTACGCCCGGGCCCATCCGGACGAGTTCAATCGTTTCCTTCGAACCCACCTGCAGCGGTACCGGGCCTGGCAACAGGAAGCCCTCGCAGGATACCGATTCATTCCCTATCGGTACCTGATCCCCATCCGTACGGCCGCTGACATGTACTTCTGGACGGCCGATCAGATCGAACGGAATCCCCTGATCGTGTTCGAAAGAAAGGTAAAGCCTTCCCGGTTACGGATCTTCCTGGGGATCCTACGGAATTCCGTTATGGGAAGGCTGGGTATCTAGAGAAAAGGCGTGAAAGTGAGGTGTCCCGTGTCTAGTCTACGACTCTTCATATCCCTCCCGTTGCGGCCGGAGGTTAAACAGACTCTTCTAGGGGTACAGAAGCGATTACCTTCCCCCTTTTTTAAACCCCTACCTAAGGAAAACTTTCATCTTACCCTGGCGTTCTTGGGGGACACTCGCGTGGAAGATATCCCTGCTCTGGAACGTATCCTGGATGAGATAGCGGCTCGTACTTCTGCCTTCCCCTGCGCACTTTCCGGACTCGGGGCATTCCCCAATCCCTGGGAGCCACGGGTAGTATGGGTGGGAATCGATGTGGGTAGTAAAGAGTCGGGGGGAGTAAGCGATGCCTTGCGGGAACAACTTCGGAAAGCGAAGGTTGCCTTCGATACTAAGCCCTTCCGGCCCCACATTACCATTGCCTACGCGCGGAAAAGCCTTTCCCGGATGGAACTTAGGGAAGCGGGTGAGGAGTTTTCGAAGCTAGTGAAAGAAAAGGAGGGATTCTCCCGATTAAAGTTCTCCATGGACGAGGTAGCGCTAGTGAAGAGCGAACTGCGGCCAGAGGGGGCGATCCATACTCCCATCCACATCGCTCGGTTCCAGGGGGCCGATACGTATGAACATAAAAAATAATTCGCGGACAGAGACAACAAATCCAAAAGGTAGCTCGGCGGAGAAACCCATCGTGTTAGGGGTAAGCGCCTGCCTGTTGGGTCAATCGGTGCGGTACGATGGGGGACATAAGCACGACCGGTACATTACCGATACGTTGGGTAAATTTTTCACCTTTGTCCCGGTATGCCCGGAAGTGGAGTGTGGGCTTCCCATACCCCGGGAATCCATGCGTTTGGAGGGGGATCCAGAAAATCCCCGTCTGGTCACGACCAAAACCAAGATCGACAAAACCAAACAGATGCTTGCGTATTGTCGGAAAAAGGTGAAGGAACTGGAGGAGGCGGATCTATCGGGTTTTATCTTCAAGAAGGACTCCCCTAGCTCGGGATTGTTTCGGGTAAAAGTGTACCGGAATGGTATGCCCGCAAAAAACGGGAGGGGGTTGTTCGCTCAGGCAATGGTGAACCATTTCCCCCTGCTGCCGGTGGAGGAAGAGGGAAGGTTGAATGATCCGGAGATCCGAGAAAACTTCTTGGAACGGGTGTTCTCTTACTGGAGATGGAAACAGTTCGTTAAGGCGAACCCAACCTTAGGGGGGTTAGTCGAGTTCCACACGAAACACAAACTATTGGTTTTGTCCCATTCCGTAACGGCCTACAAAGAGTTGGGAGTTTTGGTGGCGCGGGGAAAAGAGGTAAACCGGGAGGAACTGTTTCGAGGGTATGAGGAGATTTTCATGAAAGCCTTGAGCCTGCAGGCGACGGTGAAAAAGCATTCCAATGTGCTACTCCATTGTATGGGGTATTTCAAGAAACAACTGAGCCGGGAGGAGAAGGAAGAGCTTCTGCGATTGATCGAACAATACCGAAGCCAGTTCCTTCCGTTAATCGTGCCCATCACTTTGATCAAACACTATGTGCACAAGTACGATGTGACCTATCTGAAAGACCAGGTATACCTGAATCCCCATCCAATGGAGCTGATGCTCCGCAACCACGTGTAGGGAGGGAATGATGAAATCCTATCGAAAGGAACTATGGTTCCACACGAACAGTCGACGAGAGTTCATTAACATTACCCCTCAAGTGGCGCAGTGTTTGAAGGAGAGTGGGATAACCGAAGGGTTGTGTCTGGTAAACGCCATGCACATCACGGCCAGCGTGTTCATCAACGATGACGAGTCCGGGCTGCACCAGGATTTCGAGATGTGGTTGGAAAAGTTGGCTCCCGAAAAACCCTATTCCCAGTACCGGCACAACGGCTTTGAGGACAACGCGGACGCCCACCTGAAGCGGACCATTATGGGCCGGGAAGTAGTGGTTGCAGTGACGGAAGGGAAATTAGATCTAGGCCCTTGGGAGCAGATCTTCTACGGGGAGTTTGATGGTAAACGAAGGAAACGGGTGCTGGTAAAGATTATTGGGGAGTGAAGGCTTTGCCTACTTGCGGCGAATCCTTAAATCAACCCCTCGTCGGCCAGGATTTCGGCTGTCCAACGGGCCGCGTTTCCTACCACGCTGGTGCATTTGTCCGTGTGGGCTCCCGCTTCATCGAACTTACGAAGTTCATCCGGATCCTTGAAGTAGAAGGGACGGCCCATCAGTTTCGTGTGGACTTCCCTACAGGTAACGGTACCGTAGGTATCGATGAACTTCCTGTGTAGCTTAGCGATCATGGCCGAGGTCTTGAGACGTATTTTCTGAGGGTCTGCAAAGTTATCCCGCTCCCGGCCTAGGAAGTAGCCGATCATCATGGCTCCTCCAGAATACGCGCCACAATGCCCATCCGTTTCTTGAGCTACCCCGCCGGCCAACCCAGTGGCGGATTTGAAGATCATGTCCGTGTCCCGGTTTCGCACGTTAAGGGCATCCTGTAAGGCGGCGATCACGCACTGAGCGCAACCCCGGTAGTCCCGTTCATAGGCGAACCCAAGGTCGTACGCTTTCTGTAGGATTGCTTCTTTGTTTCCCATGATTCTGCACGATACCATACTGCTGGAAATACAACAAGCAGGCTAGGAGGGAGTCCTTCTTCCCCTTTCCCTTGACCGGGCAGTACAGTTTCCCTATCATCAACGTATGAAGTATAGGGGTGTTCTGTTACCAAAGATCATTGCCGCACTGGAGCTGTTGGGGCAATTCTGGCTCTTCACGGTGGAGATGTTCAAACAGATGGTGCGCAAACCCTTTCGGTGGTACCTGGTGGCAGAACAACTGGAGAAGATCGGGGTATTTTCCATCCCCATCATCCTCCTTTCCAGCCTCACCATTGGAATGATCTTTTCCCTCCAGTTGGGCAGTTTCCTCTCCATGTTCCGGGCGGAGATGCTGGTGGGCGCTGCGGTAGCAAAGACATTGAGCCGGGAGCTTGCTCCCGTGGTAACAGCCCTGATGCTCATCGCGAGAAACGGTAGCGCCATGACGGCTGAAATCGGAACCATGCGGGCCACTGAACAGATCGACGCAATGGAAACCATGTCGGTGAATCCTATTCAGTACCTCGCTGTACCCCGGGTAATAGCTTCTATACTGGCGTTCCCCGTTCTCACTGCCATTGCCAATATCGTGGGAGTTCTGGGAAGCTACTTCATATCGGTTATCGTTCGGAAGGTGGATAAAGCAGGATTTTTAGACCAGATGTACTCCTACGTGGATCCCGTTGATATCCTTTCCGGTTTCATAAAGGCTGCGGTGATGGGACTCCTGGTGAGTACCATCTGCTGTTTCTATGGGTACTATGCCAAGGGAGGGTCCCGGGGAGTGGGGGATGCGGCCACGAAAGCGGTGGTGGTTTCTTCGGTGGGTATTCTGGTAGCCGACTACATCATGGCGGACATCATGCTGAAAGTCTTGTTCGATTGAAGTAAAATAGGTATGGTACGATGGATAACATTATATCGGTTCGGGGGTTATACAAAGCATTCGCCGACAAGAAAGTGTTGGAGGGGGTAGATATCGACGTTCCCAAAGGGAAAATCACCTCCATCATTGGTCAGAGTGGAACGGGGAAGAGTGTGCTCTTCAAATGTATCATCGGGATCATGCAGGCAGACAAGGGAAGTATCAAGGTGGATGGAGAAGAGATAACCCAACTTCCAGAAATTGAGCTACGGCGGATTCGGAGACGGTTTGGATACTGTTTCCAAGACGCGGCGTTGTTCGATTCCATGACCGTAGAGGAAAACATTGCCTTTCCCTTGCGGGAAGTGTTGGGAATGAAGGATAAGCGCAAGATGAAAGCCATCGTGAAAGAGAAACTCGAGTGGATAGAACTTCCAGGCATTGAAGAAAAGTACCCGTCCGAGCTCTCGGGGGGAATGCGGAAGCGGGTAGGGGTAGCTCGCACATTGGCGATCGAGCCCGACATTCTTCTATTCGATGAACCAACTACTGGATTGGACCCCGTACTGTCGGAGAGCATCAATAACCTGATCAAGCGGGTGAACGAAGAGTTCGGCATTACCTGTATGGTGATCAGCCACGATATCAAGGGTACGTTTTCCATATCGGATCAGATCGCATTTCTTGCCGATGGAGCCATCCAAGCGGTAGGTAGCCCGGTGGAGGTGGCCAGGGCGCAGCATCCGGTCCTTCGCAAGTTCCTGGAAAACTCTTTTGCTGATTTGAAGGTCGATTGCGGGCCTTAAGAGGTAGTATGTCGAGATTGTTGAAGATCGGCTTATTCGTGCTCATCACCAGTGTGGCTACCGTCGTGTACATCATGCGTACCGCCGATCGGATCCAGGCCAAGGAAACCTACACGGTGGAAGTGGTGATGGACGATGCCAGTGGTTTGTACGTGGATTCCAACGTGCGGCTAGCGGGGGTAAACGTAGGGAAGATCCGGGCGATCGAACTGGTAGGAGGAAAGGCAAAGCTTACCTTGGAACTCAGTAAGGATGTACGGTTGTATGAGGATGCCCGGGTGGTTAAGACCCTCGAATCCATGTTGGGGACTTCCGCGGTACAGGTGTACCCAGGGAACCGGGTGGAAAGGCCTCTTCCCGCAGGGGGGATCATCCAGAACGCGGTAAGTACCAACGTGATGGACCAGACATTCCTAGGAGCGGCGGAACTCACCGACGAAATTCGGGGCCTTGTGAAGGATCTTCGCCGCTTCCTCTCTGATGAAGGAGGGTACTCCACACTAAAGGAAATCCTCACCACTGCCCGGGATGTCACGAAGACGACCAACCTTTTGGTGCAGAAGAACCTCAATCTCCTCGCTTCAGCTTTGGAAAACATCAACGCCATCACGCAAACCCTAAAAATGAATACGGTGGAGGATCGGCAAAAGCTTTCCCAAATTCTTCAAAGCACGTTGGATATCACGATCCGGGTAAATCAAGTATTGATGGAAAACCAGGAGGCTGTCGGGCAGACGATCAACGGGTTACGGGACAGCGTGACCAAACTTCAGGCCACGATCGATCGGGTCAATTCGAGTCTTGCCCAGATCGACGCGACGGCTGCCCAGATCGGGCAAGCGGCCAATCAGGCGGGAGCGTTGATGACCAAGGTCGGGACTGCGGTGGATCAGGCGAATGTTACCCTTACCCAGATCGGCTCTGTGGCACAAAGCGTGAACAAGGCCGTGGATAAGGTGA
>CAKZQO010000254.1 GCA_937140905.1 uncultured Spirochaeta sp. | reverse complement strand
GGCGAGTTTCGCATTCAGGGCATGCCGGCGTTATTTCTGTATGGAAAGGATCAGGATAAACTCTACACGTTCCCGAAAGAGTACACGGGCTTCGAAGCGTTGAAGGATCTCTTTTCCAAGCGCATGCGATTCGAAGCACTCCCCGCTCAAAATACCGAGGAGTTGAAGAAACTCCTTCGTGAGCGGTTTGGATAACCGTTGTTAGGTTGGTCAGCCTCGAATTTCCTTCAAGAAGGAACGCCCTGAATGGAGGATCATGGCTTGATCGGAACTTAATCCGATCAATTGAACCCCCTTTTCCAATAATGTTCGCGTAGTTTTCGGATCTGGGGCAATCGTACCTGCCGCCACTCCTGCCCCTTTGCATTTTCCGATGATCCAATCCATCGTTTCCAAAACTTTGGGATGATTTGGTTTTCCCGTGACCCCCAACGCTTGACTCAAGTCCATCGGTCCCATCCATACCACATCCACATGGGGGACTTTGAGAATGGCATCCAGATTCTCCAGTGCTTCCTGCGTTTCCACGTACACGATGACCATAATCTGTTCATTGGCTTGCTTGGCGTAAAAAGTAGGATCCATCGATCCATACCCAGCAGCCCTGCTGGAAGCGGTGTACCCTCGCTTCCCTTCCGGGGCATAGAGGGCACTCTCCACCACATGCTTGACTTCCTCTGCGGTGCTTGTTTCCGGCACCATGATTCCCAACCCACCCGCATCCAACGCTTGAAGGATTTGGGCCCGACTATTTTCCCGCACCCGCACAATGGGAACGATTCCCGAAATATCGGATGCACGTAACAGGTTCACCATTGATTCCTTACTCATTTGACTATGCTCGTTATCGATAATAAAGAAATCGAAACCCGCGAAGGCGAAGATTTCAACCACAGAGGGGTCCGGAATCTTTGCGAATGTACCAATATAGCTCTTTCCCTCTTTCAGGCCCCTTTTTATAGGATTCGCTCGTATCATAGATGCTCCTTTTCAGTGTTAACCCTTCTGTTGTGTAAGAACAGATACTCGGATATGGTCCCTCATGGCTCGTTCCGCCCCATCGGGATCCTTCGATAGAATCTTTTTTAGTATCTTTTGATGTAAATCCCCCAATACCTTCGCGTGTAGGTCAGTCTTCAACAGTACGATTCTCTGGAGCAGATGGAATAAATTCACGTTATGCAGAGCCCGAATGAGAGACTGGCAACCCGTGTACTCCGCCATCTGCATGTGGAACTCGTAGTGGAGCTTCCAGAAGGGACTATTTCGTTCATCCGTACGGGGAGTGGCATCCAGTTCCGCGGCTATGAACCGCAATCGGTGTTCCTGTTCCTTGGTGAGGCCTGTTTCCGCTAGTAACCGCACTACCTGGCACTCCACCGCCTCCCTTAGCATGTTACGATCCCGAACTGTTTCAGGAGTCAACGAAACTACCCGGGAGCCCCACCGGGGAAAAGATTCCACAAGTCCTTCATACTCCAGCCGATGGAGCGCTTCGATCACGGGAATCATCGATACTCCGGTAAGCTGAGACATCATACGGATGGATAACTTCTCGCCAGGGGGGAGTTCGCCGCTTAGGATCTTTTCGAAGATGATCTCATACGCCCGATCGGCCGATGTGGGAATATCGTTCTTCTCTTTTCCGATGAGGGTTCTGGTATTCATTCTTCTAACCCTACGTAAAGGTTACTCCGAGTCGTTTCCCTATCTCAAGCAGATCTTCGTACACTTTACCAGACAGCGGTATTCCTTCCGCAAGGTTTCGGATCCGATTCCGATGTTCTAGTTCTCCCGGCAGAAAGATCTCCTCTACCCCTTTTGCCCGCGGATTCGACTTGATATCCTGCACCATCCGATCGATCTTTCCTTTAAACTCCTCAAGGGGGAGGAACTTCTTTACATCCAACACGGCAAAACAATGCCCCACATTCTGCGGGTCGGTAAAATTGTTCCACATGTTGTTCAGATAAGCCGCAAATGCTGCCCCAGATAGCACTCCCGAAAGAATGTCGATCAACAGGGCGATCCCGTATCCTTTAGGTCCCCCAAAGGGGAGCACCGTACCTTCCAAAGCCTCCTTTGGATCCGTGGTAGGTTCCCCTGTCTTTGAGATTGCCCATCCCAATGGAATACGTTTCCCTTCCTTCGCGGCAAGAATGATCTTTCCCTGCGCTACCACGCTAGTAGCCATATCGAGCACGATAGGTAGAACGTTTCCCGTTGGAATCGCTACCGAGAAAGGATTAGTTCCTAGGTAAGGGCGGATTCCTCCCCAGGGGGCCATGGTGGAAGGTGCGTTAGAGGCGGCAAATCCCACCATGTCTTTCGCCAGAGCCCTTCGGGTAAAGTAAGCGGCAATTCCAAAATGGTTCGAGTTCCGTACTGTGGCGAATACAGCTCCGGCAGTTTCCGCCTTCTGGAGAAGGTACTCCATCACGCGAACCCCGATAACGATTCCCATGCTATTACATCCATCGAACACCACGGCTCCCGGATATTCCTGTACCACCTCTAGACGAGCAACGGGATTTACCACGCCTGTCTCGATTCGTTTCAGGTAGATGGGGACCCGGCTCACCCCGTGGGAATCCACTCCCGTCAAATCCGCCTCTACGAGACTATCCGCGATAAGGTTCGCCTCAGACCTGGGAACTCCCGCTCGCTGGAAGACTTCCGTGGTAAATCCTAGAAGGGTATCCCTCGGTATGCGAACTGTATCGTTCATCGTGTTTCACATCCTTTCTCGGTTAGGGCTTTTACCACCCAACTTCTGTCCAGTGTTCCGCCTTCGATGGCCTTAAAAGTCCTTCCCTCCATCGCGTTGTGCTCCCGCGCTTTGGCAAGAACCCACTCAGCATCCTCTGGCCGTATCACCACGATTCCATCCCCATCCCCCACGAGAATATCTCCCGGGAGTATTGCTTGGCCTCCACAAACGACGGGCACATTGATCTCCCCCGGACCGTTCTTATAGGGCCCCTTTGGGGTAACCCCTCGGGCATACACGGGAAAATCCAACTCCC
>CAKZQO010000253.1 GCA_937140905.1 uncultured Spirochaeta sp. | reverse complement strand
TCCTCTGTGAGGGTGATTTTCGAGGATGAACGGGCCGAAATCTTGGTAATTCCTCGTTCTTTCCTATACAAAGATAGGGATCTATCGGTTTACATGCCTTCAGGAATACAGTTCTTCTACACCAATTTCCTCGAATTCGATTTCCGAATCGTCGTGGAGAACCTATTCTTACGAGTTAAGGGCCAATTCTTCAAGGAGGAAGAATTCGCGGAAAAGATACTAGCCGCGGTATTGAATCCCTACGCATACATTCAATCCCAGGATCCCGAATACATTTTAAAGCGGTTTCAGGATATAGAAGCTCGGTTGGATAGGTTGTTGAACGAAGGGGAGCAGATCGGCACTCGGCTTGGGAAAGAGGTTCAGGAAATCCGAGGTCTTCTCGGTTCGTTGAAACAGGAGGTGGGTCAGAATTTTCAGACCCAACAAGGATTGGAGAGAAAGGTTTCGGATCTCTATACAGAGTTCTTACTTCTCAGGTACGCGTTGCTGGTCTTGAACAATCGTGGCTTTTTCGGTAGTATACGCTTACCTTCCGAAGCAGGAATCAACCGGCTCGTCGAGTTAAAGAAACAGCAACCGAAGTTAACAATGGATGAAGCCCGAGAGAAGTTGAAAGCGGAAGGAATAGAAATGACGAGCAAGGAAGTGTTTCTGGTATTCAGTGTGTATTTCAACGAATTTAAATAGCACACAATCCCTAAAGCAGTTGATGACGGTCTCGGTATTCAAGGCTAGGGTAGAGTATTCTATTCAGAGGTAAGAGGGTTAAATACGTATGATGGACATCTCAAAAATGCGAAACATCGGGATCAGCGCCCATATCGATTCCGGCAAAACCACATTGACGGAACGGATCCTGTACTACTGCGACAAGATTCACATGATCCATGAAGTGAAGGGCAAGGATGGACATGGAGCCACGATGGACTACATGGAGTTGGAACGGGAGCGGGGCATTACCATTACATCCGCCTCTACCAACGTTACCTGGAAAGAACACACGATCAATATCATCGATACTCCAGGTCATGTGGATTTCACCATCGAGGTGGAACGATCCTTACGGGTACTGGATGGAGCGATTCTCGTGCTTTGCTCTGTTGGTGGAGTACAGTCTCAGTCGATCACGGTAGACAGGCAACTCCGAAGGTACAATGTGCCTTTCGTCGCTTTCATCAATAAGTTGGACCGCACAGGGGCGAACCCATACAAGGTGAAAGAACAGATCCGGGACAAGCTAGGACACAATGCGGTACTCGTTCAGATACCCATTGGGTTGGAGGACAAGTTCCAAGGATTGGTGGATCTGATCCAGATGAAGGCCCTGTACTTTGAAGGTCCCAATGGTGAAGAGGTGGTAGAACGAGAGATCCCTGCGGAATTACGGGCGGAAGCGGAAAAACGGAGGGAAGAACTGATCGACGCGGCATCCCTATTCTCCGATGAACTAGCGGAAGCTTTTCTCGAAGGGGCCGAGACAGAATCTCAGATCTATGCCGCCATTCGAAAAGGTGTTTTGACACGGAAGTTGATCCCTGTATTCATGGGCTCGGCCTACAAGAACAAGGGAGTGCAGCCCTTACTGGATGGAGTGATCCATTACCTTCCCAATCCATCCGAGGTAAAGAATACGGCCCTAGACCTCAACGATGGAGAAAAAGAGGTAGAATTGAAGGCGGATCCCAAGGAGCCTCTTGTGGCACTGGCGTTCAAGCTAGAAGAGGGACAGTATGGGCAGTTGACCTACATTCGGATCTACCAGGGAATGCTCCGCAAAGGGGACGAACTGTACAATCCCCGGTTACGGAGGAAGTTCAAGGTAGGAAGATTGATTCGGATGCATGCCCATGAGATGGAGGATATCACCGATGCGGTGTGCGGGGATATCGTCGCTTTATTCGGTATTGATTGCGCTTCGGGAGATACGTTCTGCAGTCCAGGAATCAACTATTCGATGACTTCCATGTATATTCCGGCCCCGGTTATCTCTTTGGCCGTGTTCCCCAAGGATAAAGCCTCGGCCGATCAGATGGCTAAAGCCTTGGGACGGTTCACCAAGGAGGATCCCACCTTTCGAACCTATGTTGATCCGGAATCCAACCAGACCATCATCCAAGGAATGGGAGAGCTCCACCTGGATGTGTACATCGAGCGCATGAAACGGGAGTACCGGGCAGAGGTGGAAACGGGTATGCCCCAGGTAGCCTATCGAGAGACGATTACCCAAAGGGCCGATTTCGATTATACCCACAAGAAACAGACGGGAGGCGCTGGGCAGTTTGGTAGGGTAGCGGGATACATGGAACCTTGTGAGGAAAAGGAGTATGAGTTCGTAAATATGATCAAGGGGGGAGTTATTCCCAACGAGTTCATCCCTTCCTGTGACAAGGGGTTCCAGGCTGCCCGGATGAAGGGTACGTTGATTGGTTTCCCCGTGGTTAACATCCGTTGCGTGATCAATGACGGGAGTACCCACCCGGTGGATTCCTCGGACATTGCCTTCCAGCAAGCTGCCATTGGAGCTTTCCGTCAAGCGTACGAGAAGGCCAAACCAGTAATTCTCGAACCCATTATGAAGGTCACGGTAGAGGGTCCTTCCGAGTTCCAAGGGAATATCTTCGGAAGCTTGAACCAGCGAAGAGGAATTATCGTAAGTTCTACGGAAGACAACAACTTCTGTCGTATCGAAGCGGAGGTCCCCTTAAGTGAAATGTTCGGATACTCCACGGTACTACGATCCTTGACACAGGGAAAAGCTGAGTTTTCCATGGAGTTCCTGAAGTACGGTCGCGTACCCAACACCATTGCGGAAGAATTGAAGAAGGCTTATCAGGAAAAACGGCGAAAGGAACAGAAATAGGTAAAGATCCATGATACAATCAAGGAAAAGTGAGGGAAGAGCATGGTAAGGAAAGAATTGATCCGTCGTAGCCCTTTACGGGCCCTAGAGAAATCCCTGAAGGAGCCCCTAAGGAAAGGGGAAATAGCCGTCGTAGCTTCGCCAAAGGGAATCGGTAAAACAGGATGCCTAGTCCATATCGCGACCGACGCCCTCCTGCAGGGAAAACAGGTAATCCATGTTTCTTTTTCAACTCGAACAGATCATATCATTAGTTGGTACGAAGACATTTTCAAGGAAGTAGCTCGTAAACTGAACGCAGCGATGGAGGTGCACGACGAGATCATCCGGCATCGAGTGATCATGAGCTTCAACCAGGAAGGGGTAAAAACTCAGCAGATTATCCGAAGCTTAACCGCGATGATTCGGGATGGAAACTTCGCGGCAGATCAGATTATCGTAGATGGATATAACTTCTATCTGGCCACGACAGAAGATCTTCGGTTGATCAAGCAGTTTGCCAACGAAGTTGGGGTAATGATCTGGTTCAGCGCAACCGTGAAACCGGAAAATGAAAAAATTTGGAATCGGGATGTTCCACCTTCTCTAAAACCCTTCGAAGAACTGATCGACGTGATCATCACCCTGGGAGAATCGGATGGGAGCATTCTTGTACGCCTGGTGAAAGATAGGGACTCCTATCCAAGGAAGGATCTAAGCGTGCACCTCGATCCCAAGACCCTGATGATCGTAGAAGAGAAAAAATAAATACATGGAAAAATCCGAATTGTTTTCCCATTGTGACCAGGTTGTTTCCCGGGAAGAGCTTTTAAAGAAGATGAAGGGAGTGCCCGACTTTGTCCCAGAGGAGTACTACTGCAAGGGGATGGGTCAGTACTGTTTGGAAGAAGATCTCTGCGTTCAACTGGTAGCGAGGGCCCATTTCCCAACTCGTTTCGGGGAGTTTACCCTGTATGGGTTTTACGATGGGAGGGAAGACAAGGAGCATACCGCCGTAGTTAGAGGAGATGTGCAGGGAAAGGAAGGAGTACCGCTAAGGGTACACTCCCAGTGCCATACAGGAGACGTGCTAGGGTCGCTTCGGTGTGATTGCAGGGATCAATTGGAAGCCGCCTTAAGGTATATCGGTAGCAAGGAAGAGGGGGTGCTCATCTACTTGATGCAGGAAGGCAGGGGAATCGGGTTACTGAACAAGATCAAAGCGTACCAACTGCAAGATCTGGGTCTGGACACGGTGGAGGCGAACCATTTTTTAGGATACCCGGGAGAGGCACGGGACTATCGAGTGGCCGCTAAGATCCTTCAACTTTTAGGAATTCAGTCTGTAGCCCTCCTCACCAACAATCCAGACAAGATCGAGAAGTTACGAAAGGAAGGGGTTCAGATCACCGAACGAATTCCCCTGGTGATCCCTCCCAACCCGTACGACAAACAGTATCTGGAAACGAAACGAAAAAAAATGGGGCATCTGTTCTAGCGTATGTACCTTCATAAGATCCTTCACCCCATCAACTTTACCTATTTCGAAACAGCCACGATTCGCATGGATATCACCCATCTGGGCGAGGACGTGTATAGGGTGGTATGGGAAGAACCAAGATGGGCGGATGAGGAAAACCCGGTAGAGTTGACCAAGACAGGGTGGAGCAGGGAAAAAAAGGGAAACGTACTTTCAAAAGGAAACGGGTTTGAAATCTACTGGGGGAAGGAACGGGTCCTTTCCACGTTGGAAGGGAAAGGGTTCGGGGCCTTGGGACAGAGCTGGGTGGTGAACTTCGAGGCCAATGAACGATTCCGCATGTTTGGTCTAGGAGAAAAGGCCTTCCCCGTGGAACGTTCGGGCGTTCGCACCAAGTTCTACAATACGGACGTATGGGCCGATTTTCCTGCGCCCGTCCATAAGGATGGAAACCCAGATCCCTTGTATGCTTCTATCCCCTACGTACTGATAGACACAGGATCCGCGTGGGTGGGGATGCTCCTTAGCTCCTCCTACCCTACCTTTGCCTCTCTTATGGCGGATGATGCCATTGCGAATTCTCTTCATGGGGGTAGTTCTCTATCCAAGTGGTTTTCCCTGGGCGCTGAAGGGGGTAAACCCGAATTGTACGTTCTACTCTCGGACCATCCCAGAACGGTAACCGCTCGCCTCCAAAGGCTTCAGGGAAAGGTGCCGCTCCCCCCCCTCTGGGCTATAGGGTACCATCAGAGCAGGTGGGGGTATGGTAGCTATACGGATCTGGATGAACTAGACAGGCTATTCCAAAAGCACGATATTCCCTGTGATGCTCTGTGGTTAGACATCGATTATATGGATGGGTTTCGGGTCTTTAGCTGGGACGAAAGAAAGTTCAGTCATCCTAAGAATCAAATAGAAGATTTGCGGAAACGTTCCCGAAAGGTTGTCCCTATCCTCGACCCAGGCATCAAGAAAGAAGATTCCTTTGACGTGTATCGGGAAGCCAAAGAAAAGGATCTGCTCTGTCTGACCCCGGAAGGAAGACCTTTCGTGGGGTTCGTGTGGCCAGGGGAAACGGTATTCCCTGACTTCTCTCTTCCAGAAGCCCAAGAGTGGTGGGCCGAGAGGGTGAAGAAGTTCTTGAGTTCCGGAGTGGAAGGGGTATGGCTCGACATGAACGATCCTTCTACGGGTCCGGTGGACCCGCAGAGTATGCTGTTCCAGCGAGGGAAGAAACCTCATGCCTATTTTCACAACGCCTATTGTCTAGGAATGCAGAAGGCGGTCTGGGAGGGGTTTCTGAAAGCTTTCCCCAATCGGAGACCCTTCCTAATAAGCAGGAGCGCCTTTGTCTCTTCCAGCCGGTATGGGGGTGTCTGGGGTGGAGACAACTGGTCGAACCGTCACCATCTATCCCTCTCCATACCCCTCTGCTTGGGACTCTCCCTCAGTGGACTGCCTTTCTGTGGTGTGGATATCCCTGGTTTTGGAGGAGACGCGGATCCGGAATTGGCAGTGGATTGGTACAAAGCTTGTTTTTTGTTCCCCCTCTTCCGGAACCATTCCGTAAAGGGGAGTAAGCCCCAAGAACCCTGGCAATTTGGAGAAAAAGCCCTTTCCCTCATTCGGGACTACATTCGTCTTCGATACCGGTTCTTGCCGTACCTATACAACCTTTTTGCCCAGGAAGAGGAATCGGGTGAACCTATCTTGCGACCCCTCTTTCTCGAGTTTCCCGAGGAGAGAGAGGAAGCCTCTCCTTTCCTAGATACCGAGTTCTTTGTGGGGCCTTCTCTTCTCCATGCCCCTATTGTGGAAGGGAAGGAACGGGAAGTGTTTCTTCCCGGCAAGGGTGTTCGCTGGTACGATTGGTTCAAGGACAAGTGGGAGGAAGGGGGAACTCGTTTGAAGGTAAAAACCACCCCTTCGAGTACTCCGATCTTCGTGCGGGAAGGAGCCGTTCTTCCCGTGCAACCGGCAGAGGCTTCCCTGATGGAGAAGGATCTTTCGGCTGTAGAATTCCATCTCTTCCTCCGAAAAGACACAACGATCGAAGGGCAGTACCGGTACCGCTTCGACGATGGGGAAACGTATGGGTATCGAAAAGGGATCCGAACAGAGTTTTCCATGGTAGTCTCTGTGTCAGGAGACACGGTCCGGGTTCGACTATTGGAAAAATCCTTTCATTTCAAACCCTGCCGACTCAGTTTCGTTGTGTACGATCGGTTCGAAAAGGTCATTGTAACCGATGGAATCCGGGAAGAACATTTGTTTACCGAAAAGTACGTCTTTTCCCTGCCTGGGAAGAGCCTAAACGTGAGACGAACCCGAGAAACAGTACTGAAGAATTAAGTAAAATTGTTGTCAAAATTGCAATATAGTATTGCGTGAGAAACATTTTTTCTTGACGGAATGCGATTCCTGCCTTTATAATCTCCCTAAATCTCTCTATTCTTAGGGGAACCGTATGCGGAAAAACCTGGCAGAATTCGTGGAAGAGGCTAAGCAGGGCAAGAAAAAACGGATCGCTGTGGCTGCATCCGAGGACAAACATGTGCTGGAAGCTGTCCGGGATGCGATAAAAGAAGGAATTGTGGAAGCAATTCTCGTAGGATCGAAGCAGGAAACCGAACGTCTGATGAAGGAGATTGGATTCGACTACTCCGCGGCAGAGCTTATTCCCGCTTCGGATCCCGTAGAAGCAGCCGCCAAAGCTGTAAGTCTCATTCGGGAAAAGAAGGCAGAGGTGTTGATGAAAGGGTTGGTGCAAACAGCCGCCCTTCTGAAGGTCGTGTTGGATAAGGAAAAAGGGCTTCGCTCTGGGGCCTTGCTAAGTCATCTGGGTTTGTTTCATTCTCCCTACTACCACAAACTGTTTGCCGTAACCGATGCGGGAATGAACGTGGCCCCCTCTTTCGAAGATAAGATTTCGATCCTCACCAACGCGGTAGAAATGTTCCATAAGATTGGAATCAATCTGCCCAAAGTGGCGGTGGTAGCGGCAGTGGAGACGGTGAACCCAAAGATGGACGCCACGGTTCATGCCGCCCTTCTGACCCAAATGAACCGAAGGGGTCAGATCAAGGGGTGCCTTATCGATGGCCCCCTCGCGTTGGACAATGCCGTATCCAAGGAAGCAGCCCAACACAAAGGGATAGAAAGTGAAGTAGCGGGGGATGCCGACATCCTATTGGTTCCCGATATCGAAAGCGGAAACCTAATCTACAAGGCTCTGAACTTCCTCGGAGGCGCGGTAGCTGCGGGGGTTATACTGGGAGCAGCGGCTCCGATCGTACTCACTAGCCGGGCCGATTCGGAACAAAGTAAGCATTATTCCATTGCTCTGGCGGTGGCATTGAGCCGCGATTGAACGCCGCTAAGTAAGGAAGGTCTCATCATGGAACAGGCACTTATCCTCACCATCAATCCTGGATCTACTTCTACCAAAATCGGGGTATTCCAGGGTGAGGAATTGATTCTGGAAAGAACGATCCGCCATTCAGCGGAGGAACTTGCCCCCTTTAAGAAGATCACCGATCAGTACGATTTTCGGAAAAACACGATTCTAAAGGAATTAGCCGAAGCGGGAGTAGACGTGTCCGCTATCCGAGTGGTAATGGGTCGGGGAGGACTCATAAAACCCTTGCCTTCCGGGGTATACGAGGTGAACGACCAGATGGAGGAAGACCTTAGAGCGGGCCTTTTAGGGGAACATGCCAGTAACTTGGGGGGCTTGATCGCTCGGGACATTGCCCGATCCATCCCCGGAGCCAAGGCATACATCGCCGATCCTGTGGTAGTAGATGAACTGCAAGATGTGGCCCGCATCTCGGGGCATCCCTTGTTCGAACGGAAATCGATCTTTCATGCCCTAAACCAGAAAGCCATTGCCCGTCTTCATGCGGAAAAAATCGGAAAATCTTACGAAGAACTGTCCCTCATCGTGGCGCATTTGGGGGGTGGTATTAGCGTGGGCGCCCATTACAAAGGGCGGGTCATTGACGTGAACCAGGCGTTGGACGGGGAAGGCCCCTTCTCGCCGGAACGAAGCGGCACCCTGCCCGCCGGGGATCTGGCAAAGCTCTGCTTCAGCGGTAAGTACACCCTGGAAGACGTGAAAAAGATGATCACGGGAAAGGGTGGGTACGTGGCGTACTTGGGAACCAACAACGCTCAGGAAGTGGAACAACGGGTTTCCTCGGGGGACGCGAAAGCCAAGCTTGTTCGGGACGCGATGGTGTACCAGGTGGCAAAAGAGATTGGCGCCCTCTCCACTGTGTTGAAAGGTCAGGTGGATGGGATCCTGATCACGGGGGGCATCGCCTTTAGCGAGACCTTTACCCGGGAACTGATCGATCGGATCAAGCACTTAGGGCCCGTTTTCATCTATCCAGGGGAAGATGAGCTACGTGCTCTCGCCTACAATGGATTACGGGTTCTACAAGGCAAGGTAACCCCGAAAGAATACAGGTAAATTGTTTGCTCCACGTACCTACAACGATCCGGGTAAGACCGTAACGAGCGCGCAATTCATGCGCGACAGTAGCGCAATATTTGCGCGCTAATGGAGTTAATCCGGCTAGTGGGGTAGTGAATCAGTTCAAGCAGGCCCATCGAAATCCTTCGATATTCAAATCTAATTCATCGTAAGATAAATAGATAAACTTCACTATCATTCTGCCTTCTACATTCCCTGGTTTCCCCGTTATTATGGCATAAGATTTGCATCTAGATTTGCATGAGAGGAAAAACAGGTATCAAAGTTTCGATTTTTCTCTTGGTTATTCTGGTGATGGGCGCGGTAACCTACGCATTCTTCAACTCGAAGGAAACGAAGAAGATAGGGTATGAAACCCAGGCGATTCGCCGCGGAACCATCGAAGAGACGGTGAGCAGCACGGGGACGATCCAGGCCAAGGGAAGTGTGGAAGTACTCACCCAACTGACGGGAACCATTGAATCGGTATACGTGGATTACAATGATCGAGTTAGGAAGGGGCAGCTCCTTGCGGAATTGGATAAGAGTATGTTGCTCCTCAGCCTGCGGGAACAAGAAGCTACTCTACGGAAAGCGAAGGCGAAGGCAGAGGAGGCTCAGGCTACCTACGATAAGAACCTACAACTCCAGAAGCGGAACCTCCTTTCCGAGGCCGATCTTTTATCCAGTAGGACTAGTCTGGAATCGGCAAAGGCGGACCTGGAAAGCGCTCAGGTAGCGTACGAGAAGGCGCGGTTGAACCTGGAGCAGTATGCGAAGATCCTATCTCCCATCACCGGAATCGTGTTGGAGCGGAACATCGATAAGGGTCAGACGGTGGTGGCAAACTCCGGATCGGTAACCAGGCTGTTTACCCTGGCAGAAAACCTGGAGAACCTGGAAATCTACGCCCAAGTAGATGAAATCGATATTGGGAAGATCCGGGATGGACAGGAAGTTCGATTCACCGTGGAGGCGTTTCCCGATCGTAAGTTTACCGGAAAGGTACGGCAGATCCGTAAAATGCCCACCACCTCGAACAATATCGTGAACTATACAGTGGTGATCGATTCCAAGAACCCAGACAATCTTCTCCTGCCCGGCCTCACCGCTACCGTGGAGTTCTTCGTGAATCGTAAGGAAAACGTGTGGATGGTCCCTAACGCAGCGTTGAAGTTCAACCCACCCGCTGATGTGGCTGCGGCTGTGCGAAGGAAGCAGTTCGAAGAACGGATCGCTCACCTGCCCCAGGAGGAGAGGGAAAGGATGCTGAAGCAGTACGATGAAGCGATCAAAAAGGGGGGTACGGGTAGACCCAACGCGCAGGTCGGAGTGTTGGGGGGAATGCCCTTCGTGCCCGGAGCGGGGCGTCCTCCCGCTAGATCCTCTAGCGGTGGTTCTTTGGGTAGTGGGTCTATACCGAACCGAAACAGTCCGGGCACTGGAGCCCCGGGTGCTTCGTCCGGAGAAGCTCGGTTTGAGGGAAAACCGATTTGGATTCTCCAGGAGGATGGAAACATTAGACTCCGGTATGTGCGTACAGGAATCTCGGATGGCAAGTTCACCGAAGTGATGGATGGGGAATCGCTGGATGGTCTACAGGTGATCGTGAGGATGAAGCAATGAGCCTGGTGGTTATGGAGAGCCTTCGCCGGTACTATGGTACAGGGAACGGGGGTGTAACAGTAAAAGCTCTGGATGGGATCGATCTCGAGATTCATCCCGGAGAGTTTGTGGCGATCATGGGAGCCTCGGGCTCCGGGAAGACTACTCTCATGAACATCATGGGATGCTTGGATCTCCCAACCGAGGGAAAGTACTACCTAGAAGGGATCGATGTCACCACTCTGGATCCAGATCGGATCGCGGAAATCCGGAACTCGAAGATTGGGTTCGTGTTCCAGAGTTTCAACCTCCTTCCCCGGACCACGGCATTGGAAAACGTGGAGCTTCCCCTTCTGTATCGGAGGGGAAGTCAATCTACCCGAGCCCTAAGGGATCAAGCCAAGGAGGCCCTCTCCCGGGTAGGGTTGGCAGACCGGATGGATCATGTGCCTTCCCAACTTTCCGGAGGTCAGCAGCAACGGGTAGCCATCGCTCGAGCGTTGGTGAATCGGCCTTCCCTCATTTTAGCGGATGAACCTACGGGAAACCTGGACACCGAGATGTCCCTCGAAATCATGACCCTATTCCAAGAGTTGCATAGGGGAGGAATCACCATCGTGATGGTCACCCATGAGCCGGATATCGCTCGGTTCGCCCAGAGGAAAGTAGTGGTGAGGGATGGGAAAATCCTACAGGATGGTCCTATCCCAGACCCCGCCCGAGCGGAAGAAGTGCTGGTACGGTTTCGGGAGGAGCATACCCTATGAAACCTACCGTGTTGGTGAAGCTTTCCTTCAGGAGTATCTTTCGCAATCGAATGCGGAGCCTGTTAACGACTCTGGGGATTATCATTGGAGTGAGTTCCGTGATCATCATGGTGGCGATCGGGGAAGGGTCGCAGGCGCAGATCCGGGATACCATCAATTCCATGGGATCAAACCTGTTGATCGTGATGCCACCCCGAGGCCGGTTCGATGCCAACCGGCTCACCCAGAAGGACGCGGAGCGTATTCGAACGGAGGCAACCCTTGTTTCGGCTGTTTCCGGTACCCTAAGGCGATCGGTTACCGTGGTGGGAGGATCGGGGAACTGGTCCACTATCGTGTATGGGGTCGAACCCGACTACCAAGCGATCAAGCAGTGGGAACTGCAGGAAGGGGAGTTCATTTCAGAACAAGACGTGAAAGGGAGGCGCAAGATCGCGGTCATCGGTAGCACGGTAGCCAAGAATCTGTTCGGCGGGGTGACCGGAGTGGGAGAGACCCTCCGTATCGGGAATGCCCCCTTCCAGGTGGTGGGATTGTTGAAGAGTCGGGGGACCAATTCCATGGGACAGGATTTGGATGACGTGGTGCTGGTTCCGTTGACAACCGCGTTAGTACGGTTGAGCCGTAACAACTACCTGAGTACCATCGAAATCAGCGCGATTTCCGAGGATAAGATGACGGAAGCGCAGGCAGAGGTGGAGGGGATCCTTCGGGATTCCCACCGGCTAGCCGATGACAAAGAGAACGATTTCGAGATCCTCAATCAATCCCAGATCATCGAAGTGGCTTCCTCCACAGCCCGGATCCTTACGATCCTTCTGGCCTGTATCGCGGGAGTTTCCCTCGTGGTAGGGGGGATCGGAATCATGAACATCATGCTGGTTTCGGTAACCGAACGGACCCGCGAAATCGGGGTTCGGTTGGCCGTTGGGGCTAGGCGGAAGGATATCTTGCTCCAATTCCTCACGGAATCCATCGTGCTGAGCCTGTTGGGCGGTGCTATCGGGATCCTGTTTTCCCTAGGAGTGGTGGCGGGGTTGGGGAAGTTCAGCCCTATTCGAGCGATCGTGAACCCCCTGTTCATCCTAGTCTCTGCCGGGTTCGCGGGTTCCGTGGGGGTCTTTTTCGGGTACTATCCGGCTCGCAAAGCTTCCGGCCTCAATCCGATCGAAGCGTTACGCACTGAATGAGAAAGGACCTGTATGAGGAAAGCGTATATGCCAAGGAAATGTAATTTTATACCCATAAAGATGCCCGCTGTGGCGATCTGGATGGTACTATTTCTTATCGGGACGGGTGCTGGAGTTTCTTGGGCCGAAGGAGGGGAGCCTCTTACCTTACAACAGGTGCGAAAACTCGCCCTCGCCAACTCATCCAAGGTCATTAGCGCGATGCAGGATGTTGAAAACAGTAAGCTGGATCGAGACTCTGCCATTGCTTCCTTCTATCCGAATCTTTCCCTGCAGGGTTCCGTGGGTATCCCCTATCCCTCCCTCAACGATGGGCCTAGTTCCACCGATCCCAGTGCTAGTTACGGGATCAGTCTTTCCCAGCAACTCTATTCGGGAGGAGCCCGGTTGGCTTCTCTCAGGCAGACTGCCCTATCGATTACCAAAGCCAAGATCAGTGAAGCTTCGGTTCGCAACAGCGTCTTGCAAACAGCGGAGACTTTGTTCTTCGATCTATTGGAAAAACAGGATGCCCGCGCAGTCGCCCAAAAGGAACTCCAAGCAGCGGAAAAATCTCTAGAGGTAGCCAGAGGGAGGTATGAGGTGGGCGCGGTGGACAAAGTGGTGTACCTCCAGGCTCAATCGAAGTACAAGACCAAACAGGCGGCTTTGTACCAGGCGGAGTATGCTGAGAGACTCAGTAGAAGCAAACTACAGATTGCGTTGGGTTTATCCCGTATAGGGGAGTTGTATTTAACCCCTTCCCTCGTGCCGGAAGACCTCTTTTTTCTGGATGTCGAACGAACGATTTCTTTAGATTCTCTTGCCCCGTTCATCGAAAAATTGAAGGCTTTCGCGCTGGAACACAATCCAGATCTGAACGCGCTGGAACTGTCCCTACAGATCCAAGACCTGAACGTTCAGATTAAAGAGGCAGCTTTCTATCCGACCCTCTCCTTGGGGTGGTCCCATACTTTTTCGGGGTTATGGAAAGATGCGGGATCCTTCACCGATACGGGCAAAGTAACCGTGTCGGCTACCGTTCCCATCCTTCCCTTTCAGGACAAAAAGGCGGCCGTTGGGAAAGCGGAAAACGCGAAGGTAACTCTAAGCGCTCAACTACGGGAACAGGTCCGTGCCGTTGAATCCAGCGTGGTGGAGTATGTACAGGGGATCGTGGTAGCTTTGCGAAGGATCGAAGCAGCGCAAGCCTCGGTGGAGTTTGGAGAAGAGAACTATCGACAGGTGTATGAGAAGTATTCCCTTTCCAAGGCGACCTTGATGGAGGTTTCCGATGCGGAAAGCACCCTTTCCGACGCGAGGGCGCAGTTGCTTTCGGCCCGGTATGCCCTCTATAGATACTGGTTACAATTGAAGTATCTACTGGGATTCGAGGAGGATGATTCCTTTGTTACCTTTCTCAGACAAACAAAGTAGCCCTTACGGACGTCTTTCTTCTCGCACGATCCTTTTATCCTGGGTCGTCACGGGGAGTCTAATGGCGTTGAGCGTTCTGATCGGGTGGATAATCCTGAAAGGGCAATTGTTCGCCTTGGAACTGACCGCTCGGAACGAGGGAGAACGGTTTCTCAACTACCTCGCAGTCTCTTTGCGCGCTATCCGGGAAGCGGAAGGATGGAAAAGAAGACCTCCGCCCGGGGACAGAAGTTCTCCTGTGGAGAGCAGGGAACCCCCATTCCCCGATTTCGAGGGGGACGTGCGGATCCTGGAAGGGATCGTTCAGAGCAATGAACAACTCAAGAATCGAGTGGCGGGAGTGGGTTTGTATAAAGCGAACGGGGACGCTCTAGTTCGGTTCGGAAGCGCCCCTCCTTTGTTCAGAATGCCCTCTCCTGAAAGGTCTGCCATGGACTTTCCCTACAGACATTACCTGTTCAACCCAAAGAATCGAAGTCTCGTCATTCTACAGCCCCTGGTCGACTTTCGAAGGGTACGGCTCCATCCGAACGAAGCTCCCAACCAGTTCCTCTACCTGGAGTTGTACAATCCGAACTACTGGGTTCAACGGACAGTGTGTTACGTGGTTTTTTTTGTGCTGGAAGGACTTTTCCTCCTGGGGTTGTACGTAGGGAGAGGGTTGGTTCTTCGGAACTGGGAATACCGAACGAAACTCCGGGAGCAAGAGGAATTGGTCCTATTGGGTTCCGCTTCCCGGGCGTTAGCCCATGAGTTTAAGAATCCCTTGAGCGCCATTGCACTTCAAGCGGATCTCCTTCAACGGGTATGTTCAGGTACGGTCTCGGAGGAACTATCGGTGATTCGGGAAGAAGTGAATAGAATGAGGCGAATGGTAGACCGAATTGGTGACCTCATCCGGGAACCTCTTGGGCAACCCACGGTGTGGGATGCCCGGGAAATGGTTGAAGGAGTGGTAAAGAAGCGATTCCCGGAGGTACGGATAGAAATCGCAGAAACTCTCTTAGGGAAACGCGTGTGGATGGACACGGATCGCTTCCGTTCCGCTCTGGAAAACCTGATCCAGAACGCGTGGGAAAGCATTAGGGATCCGGAAGCTGTGGAACCCGTGAAAGTCCGGGCTTCTTCGATCGGTAAGAAGATCGTGGTCGAGGTGTGGGACCGGGGAGAAGGACTTTCGGGAAAAGAACTCGATCGGTTGTTCGATCCCTTCTACACGACGAAAACGAAGGGTTTTGGAATTGGACTTTTCCTTTCGAAACGATTCGTGGAAGCTGCTGGGGGAACTTTGAGGGTCGAACCAAGGGAAGGGGGCGGGACGATCGCGCGGATAACTTTACCGGAGGCTGAAGATGCGGGTGCTGATCGCGGACGATGAGCGAAATATTCGGGAAACCCTTAAAAGAATCTTTCTACTAGAGGGAATCGAGGCGGTAACGGCACCGGATGGTATCACGGCGCGGGATCTTCTAGCAGAGGAGCGGTTTGACGTGGCGATCCTGGATCTGAAAATGCCCGGGATGTCCGGCCAGGAAGTGTTGGAGTGGACACTAGAAGAGGGGGTGTTGGTTCCTATCGTGATGATCTCTGCCCATGGGGAGATTCCGGATGCGGTTCAGGCCCTGAAGAGCGGAGCCCGGGATTTCCTGGAAAAGCCCTTAGATACCGATTTGCTGCTGCAGAAAATCCGCACCCTGGTGGAAGAGGAACGAAGGAAGCAGGTATGGGAAGCGAGTCGTAGGATAGAACCGAAGGAGTATTCTTTAATCGGGAAGCATCCAAGAATTGAAGAGATCCGATCCCTCATCCTCAAGGTAGGCGGTACCGATTCCACGGTTCTCATTACGGGGGAAACAGGAACCGGGAAAGAGATCGTGGCTCGGCAGATCCACGCGGCTTCTTCACGGAAGGAGGAGCCCTTTATCGGCGTAAACGTGGGCGCTTTGCCTCATACCCTCATCGAAAGTGAATTGTTCGGTCATGAAAAGGGGGCTTTTACCGGGGCAGATTGCCGGAAGATCGGTCTATTCGAACTAGCAGGGGCCGGAACCTTGTTCCTGGACGAGATAGCGGAAATGCCCCTTGCCCTTCAGGTAAAACTCCTTCGGGTCCTACAGGATAGGAAGATCCGTCGGATCGGTGGAAACCGGGACATTCCGATCCGGGCGCGAATCCTTTCGGCTACAAATCGGAATCTGGAGGAGCGGGTTCGACAGGGCGAGTTCCGGGAGGATTTATTCTATCGGTTGAACGTGATCCGGATCGATATTCCCCCGTTACGGGAGCGAAAATCGGATATCCCCTTGATTGCAGAGTACCTTTTGGTACGAATCTGTAAGAGGTTGAATGTAGGGGCCAAACGGTTAAGCTCCCAGAGCTTGGCAAAGCTTCTTTCCTACGAGTATCCAGGAAATGTTCGGGAATTGGAAAACATCCTCGAACGAGCGGTCATCCTGAGCGAGGGGCGGGAAATCCTTCCCGACCATATTGAGTTGAAGGAATCGAGAATAATGGAAGAGCCAAAAGGGACCGTTCTATCTGGGGCTACCCGGTTGGAGGATCTAGAAAGGGCATCTATCGAATTAGCTCTTCGGCGTCAGGGTGGAAATCGAACGAAAGCGGCAAAGGAGCTAGGAATCAGTCGGAGAACCTTGCAATACAAGATAAAAAAATACGGCTTGGACTAGATGTCCAAGCCGCAGGAGATGGAGGGGCGCTAAAGGTAGGGTACTAAGTTACCAATGCAACCCGCCTATATAAACTAGACAAGGGGAACACCCTTGTCTCGCTACCCTATTTGACAGACGTGTAGGAATACGCTTCCTTAATGTTTTTCTGGTAGTACTCTACGGCGGCCTCCACTGCCTTCAAGTTTACGTCCACCAAGGCTTTCTTCTTGAGGGAAAGAGGAATTACCTTCTTGATCGTTTCGATCTGCACCGCTCCGGATATGCATGCGTAGAGGGTAAGGGCCACCACCGAGGCCGCCGCGATCAATCCCACATCCTTCGCTATTTCCGTTACAGGAGCGTAGATGGCCCGTACGTCTTCCCGGCGAAGTTTGCGGGATACTAGAGAGGA
Organism: uncultured Spirochaeta sp.; assembly: GCA_937140905.1. Classification (GTDB taxonomy): domain Bacteria; phylum Spirochaetota; class Spirochaetia; order DTKZ01; family DTKZ01; genus DTKZ01. Next base: position 15,749 of record CAKZQO010000253.1, on the reverse strand, counting down.
ATTGACGATCACCAGACCACTGGAGACTACCGTTTCTTCGAACGTGTCTAGGGAAGGGGCGTTCATGGCGATCAGCACGTTGGGGCTACTCACGAGGGGTGTGCCAATCTGGTTGTTGGAGATGATGACGCTAGCATTGGCTGTTCCGCCTCGCATTTCCGGACCGTAGGAAGGAAGCCACGTGGCGTTGAACCCTTCCTTGATGGCGCAGTTAGCCAGGAACACGCCCGCGGACATGACACCCTGGCCTCCAAAGCCGGCGATCTTGATGTATTGGTCTTCCACTTCCCGGGGCGACACGGGGATTTCGATTTCTGTGGTTGCGGCAAAATGATTTACCAGTTCAGCATCGGAAAGTACTTTTGGAGGTTCGTATTTCACAGGAGGTTCCTCGATATTCCGGAACACCTTTACCGGGAACAGAGGTTCCATCGTGTCGATCAGCCATTTTCGAGCTTCGATGGGAGTCATCTTCCAATTGATGGGGCAGGGGGATAAGAGCTCCACGAAAGAGAAGCCTTTCTTGTTCACCTGATTGAGAAGGGCTTGTTTTACCGCCCGTTTGGCCCGCATAATTCGGGCCGCATCCCCCAAGGAGACCCGTTCGATGTATACGGGGGCTTGAAGTTCATTGATCAATTCGCACATCCGGATGGGGAACCCTTCCCGTCCGGGGGATCGGCCAAATGGGGTAGTGGTAGTTTTTTGCCCTATCAGAGTAGTGGGAGCCATCTGACCACCCGTCATCCCATAGATAGCGTTGTTGATGAAAAACACGGCCATGTGTTCTCCCCGATTAGCGGCGTGCATGATGGCGCCCATCCCAATGCCTGCCAGGTCTCCATCCCCCTGGTAGGAAATGACGATGGCGTTGTCCCGCGCCCGTGAAAGTCCCGTTGCCACTGCCGGAGCCCGGCCATGGGAACACTGAACGTTGCCCGTATCGAAGTAGTAATATGCGAACACGCTGCAACCTACCGGGGAACAGAAAATCACTCGGTCCTGGATTCCCAGTTCGGCAATCACTTCGGCAATCAGTTTATGCGCGTTTCCATGGCCACAGCCAGGGCAGTAGGTGGTGTTCTTTTCACCTGGCCCCCTTCGTTCGAACGTGTCATAGAAGGTTTTTGGTTTCGCGTGTTTTACCATAGATCATCCCCTTACGGTGGTGGTTTGTTTCATGTCCTCTTTGGCCAGCTCTAACACTTCCTGGATTGAAGGGACCTTGCCTCCCATCCAGTTGTATTTGAGAACCGATCGCCTGGCTGCCAGTTCGACATCCGCTGCCATCTGCCCGTTGCTCAGTTCTACAACGGCTATCTGACGTACTTGCCGGGACAGCTCCGCGATCCGTGCGCTGGGGAAGGGGTAGAGGGTCTTGGGACGCAGGAGGCCTGCCTTTTGGTTCAACCTTCGAAGTTCCCGGACCACCGATAGACTGATCCGGGCGCTGATTCCATAGGCCACGAAAAGGAAGTCGGCATCCTCGGTATCGTACTCCTCCCACTCCACTAGTTCCCGTTCCACTTTGGCGTACTTCTCCTGGAGCTTTTTATTGTGGTGGTAGAGAAGTTCCGTGTTCATTAGGATGGAAGTAATCAGGTTGTGCCGGCTTTCCCGGTCCGCGTACAAGGCCCATTCTTTTCTAGGAGAATGGTGGACTTTTGTGGGGACTTCCACCGCTTCCATGATCTGACCAATGTACGCGTCCGCCAGAATGAACACGGTCATCCGGTACCGCTCTGCCAGTTCAAAGGCTCGGTAGGCGAAATCGCACATCTCTTGCGCGGAGAAAGGGGCGAGCACGATGTTCCGGTAGTTTCCATGGCCTCCTCCCTTCACCACCATGTTGTAGTCCGCTTGTTCGGGCCAGATGTTTCCCAATCCAGGGCCCGCGCGCTGGACGTCTACCACTACGGCTGGTAATTCGGCTCCCGCTAGGTAGGATAGCCCTTCGGACATGAGGGCGATCCCCGGCCCAGAGGATGCGGTCATTACCCTTCCTCCCGCAGAAGCGGCTCCGTACAGCATGTTGATGGCATTCACTTCATCCTCTGCCTGGAGAAAACACCTGCCGGTGGACACAAAGTATTCCGCTGCAGCGTGGGCAATTTCACTGGCAGGGGTAATGGGATAGCCGAAAAAGTGGGTGGCCCCTCCCAAGAGGGCTCCATACACAACCGCTTCGTTTCCTTTAATCAACTGCTTAGCCATGGACAGCCTCCCGCTTCTCCGCTTTGATCACAGTGATGGCTCCCGGTTCTGGGCAGATGTAATAGCAGAAACCACAGGCGGTGCAACCGTTCTGCACGAAGCGGATGTACTGGTATCCCATTTTGTTTATATCCGATCCCTGCACGATGCAGTGATGAGGGCAGGTCTCCACGCAGAGACGGCATCCTTTGCATTGCTCGATTTCTATTTCGATATAGTTCTCCTGCATTAGATCCCTCCAAAGTAGTCGTCTATTCCTGTACCAAAGAAGTTGATGCCACTGATCTTCTCCGTGACTTCATGAGGAAGTTCCTGGATATCCAGCCGATGTCCGGGACAACCTAAACGGGCACATACGAGGATCCGATTCTTTCTTCCAGGGAGTAACATGAGAATGTGTTCCTTGGTTTTACAACCCTGTATGGAACACTGATCCTCTACCATGAGGCTGGTTCCGCAGGTGGGGCAGAAAGACTGGACAATCACGGGAGCGTGCCCTAGGGATGGAATGAAATCAAATAGTTTTTTATGGCTTCCCCAGTAGGAATCGATGAAGAAATGCCCCTTTTCGTTGGCAATTTCCACGCCTATTTTGATCGAAGGTTCGCCGTGAATACGGACGTTTTCGCTCATTAGGGAATGCCCATTGGGGCAGGTTACTTCTTCCACCACAAGAAAGTCTTTTCCATGCCGCACCACGTATTTGATTCCTTCGGGAAGAGCGCTAAGGAACTCCAGGGGTATCTCATTGTGGATCAGTTCCATACACGACCTCGTTTGTGTTGTGAATTATGCATAGTAAAATTGCTTTTATTGCAATACTCAAAGACATTGTAACCGAGAAGTTTTAAGGCGTCAATGAATTTCTTCTAGAGAATCTTGTACCGGATGGGTTCTTTAGGTACTTCGAACACCCCGAACAAGCGACTCAACTGCTCTTTCGTGTAGGGAGGACCCGGATGGGCAGCGTTGAACAGGGTTAGAAACTCTTCCATTTCTTTGGGGTCTTCTGAATAAAGGGCAGAGCAAAAAGCGGGTTTGAAGAGTCCTGCTTCCACTAGCTGCCGGGTCGTGTAAGAGCCGTACTTTCTCTTTGCCTTACCGTCGACGATCGCTACATCCCCCTGGTAGCCGATGATGAAGATGAAGTCTTCCCGTTTCATTGCTCACCCCTTCCAAGCATTGTAGGGAGAAGAAACGAAGGGATCAAGGGGGCGGGTTGTAGCAGTGATTCGATAGACGGTGATACAATACTAGTAATATGCGAAAGACGCATGTGATTCTAGCTTTCATTATTGTTCTTGCCTGTCTGATGGTTGGACTTACTATCTACAACGTGCATTTGATAGGAAGGGCACGAGTAGAACTATCGAAGACAGTATTGAGACACCCTGTATCTCTGGGGATTGCGAAACACCATTTGATCGCTATCCTGCCTTCTTATACGGATCCCTTCCTTTCCAACATCATCCAGGGAATCCAAGAAGAGGCGGATGCCTCCCAAACGGCAATGCAGGTGTTCTACTACCCTTCGGATACGAACACGAAGGGATCTTACCTTCCTGCTGAGGCTTTTCGGTATTTCGAGATCGCCATCCGCTCGGCTCCTGATGGACTGATTATGTACTTCCCGGCGGGTGAGAAGGTAGAGCAGTTCATCGAAAAAGCAGAACGGTACCGGATTCCCTTTGTACCAGTGGCAATGGATGTTCCCCCGAGACCAAGTCGAGGGTTCGTCAGTAGTGATTCCTTCTTGCTAGGAAAGGAAGGAGCCTCCGTTGTGATTGGTCTACTCGGGAAAGATGCTCGACTGGGCATAATCCTTCCCTCTGGTACACCGAATTCATTCACCTTAACGGAGGAACCTTTTCTAAAAGGAGCTATCTTTGAGTTGGAGAAGCGGGGAAAAGGAAGAATTGTAGCGGTAGAGAGGGAAGCGGTGAGCATCTTGGGAAGCGAAGAGGCGTGCAGTACCATGCTACAAAACCATCCCGAGATCAATGCGTTTCTCTGCACTAGCGCGCGAAGTACTGTTGGGGTAGCCCAGGTGATCATCGATCGGGGATTGGTAGGAAAGATCCTGATTATCGGTGCAGACGAGAACGCTGAAATCAGCCGGTTACTGGAAAAAGGAGTTGTACAGGCTACGGTTGTGCGGGATGCCCTAGAAATGGGGAAGGCCGCGGTTAGAACGCTCGAGCAGATCTGGGCTGGCACACCTCCCATGGGCATCATAAAGATAAATTCCAACACAAAGTATGGAAGGACTTACTGAGGATGAAGCACAAACTACGGAACCGTATCGTTGGGAACTCCTTCATCATCATTCTAATCCTCTCCTCCATAACTCTTTATACCGTATTTAGTTCTTTGGAACTGGCACAGAGCATTGAACTGCTCCTGAAGAATAACCTGTTCCTGAAGAGGAACATCTGGGAGAATCTAGAGAAGACCCAACAGTATCTAACCGGCTACCTACTGGCAAAGAACTCTGAATCCTTGAAGGAATACATCCGGTATTCTTCCTTTCTTAATGACCAGATCAAGGCATTGAACAAGGAGATCCGAAAGGATGAACTCTTGCTGTTGGAGAAGAACCTAGCTTCCCTTCTCCGAGAGTATCTATCCGCTAGTGAAGGGGCAGTAAAAGCGAAGAGAGGAAGGGATGTAAGTACCTACGTGAATCTGTACGAGGAATGCAAGCAGTTAGAGGGGTTGATCCAATTCCTTCTCACGAGAATGAATACCCTCTATCTCGATGGAGTGTTGCAGGCTTTTACAGGTTACAGGAAAATCCTAAACACCATTCTCCTTTTTAATTTGCTGCTTATCCTTCTCGCCTTTCTGCTCAGTACCCTACTGATGATCCGGTACTCCTTTATGATCAGTGAGCCACTAGAACGGTTATCCAATACAGTGGAGGAGATGGAGCGCAGGAACTATCACTCCGAGCTTCCTCCCTATGAGGGTAACGATGAGATCGGAACTCTCCATAGTGCATTCAGCCGGATGCAGAAGAGCATACGGGAAGCTTTCGAAGAGTTACAACGAAAGGCGGAATTGGAGCGGAAACTTCTCGAACAACAGATGCACGTGCTAGATTACGAGCATAAATTAAAAGAAGCCGAACTACTTGCCTTGCAGAGCCAGATCAATCCTCACTTCCTGTACAACACTCTATCGGCAGGCTGGCAACTTGCTCTGGCAGAGAAAGACGAAGCTACCGCTGAGTTCCTGGAAAAATTGGCGGATTTTATACGATATGTCCTACGACCGTCCAACCGCTTTGTATTGGTGTCGGAGGAGATCGAATGCGCACGTAGGTACGTCTGGCTTTTACAACTACGCTTCAAGGATCGGTTCCAATTCGAGTGGGAAATCGCTGAGGGAGTATTTTTATACCAAACACCCGCATTACTTTTACAGCCTCTCATCGAAAATGCTATAGTTCATGGTTTGCACGATCTAGAGAACGGGGGAAAGGTGTATATCTCGGTACAAATCCGTGCTCCTTACTTGGAGATGGTAGTGAGTGACACAGGTAAGGGGATGGAAAAAGAGGAAATGGAGAAAGTACTCAATGCTGCCCATGCAGAAGCAACCCATCCGTCCATTCGGATCGGATTGTACAACGTGGTACGAAGGGTAGTCCTTGCCACTTCGGGAAAGGGAAAGGTACACATCCATTCCGAACCGGGGAACGGTACCCTAGTCCAGATCCTTCTTCCTCTGGAGTCTGCCCCATGAAAAAAATCCTTCTAGTAGACGATGAAAGTCATATCGTTTCTGGTCTACGGATGCTAATTAAGAGATACTTTGGCGATCGCTATTCAGTGGTCGCTGAAGCTGGATCGGGTAAGGAAGCGATCGAGAAGGCGAAGGAATACAGTCCAGACATCATTTTGATCGACGTACAGATGCCGGGTATATCTGGTTTAGATGTGATACGCACCTTGTCCCAATCCGGTTCATCCAAAGCCTTTGTCTTGATTACCGCCTACGAGCGGTTCGAGATCGCCCGCGAAGCCTTGAAACTGGGGGTCTGTGACTACCTGTTAAAACCGGTTTCGAGAGACCGATTGGAAGTGGCTCTCAACTCAGCATCTTTATACCTGGAACGATCTCGTTTTCTAGAGGATAGGGAGTTGGCTCTCCTGGAGCGAGAGAAGCGGCTCGTTCCCTATCTGAAACAGGCTTTTTTTCATGTTCTGGGAAGCGGAACTGCTGCGGAAGAGGACATCGACTTTCTTCTTACCCTTCTCCATCAACAGCGAAAGACAGCTTGTATAGCTGTAGCCTGTTTTTTGCCCGAGCAGAGAGACCAGGTCTTCCCCCTGTACCAGCGTTTTTCTCGATTCCTTCAGTTCAAGACGGACTCGCTGGTGAGCAACCTGTTGGACAACCGGTATTGCATAGTATACATACCAGTCCGAGATCCCGGAGATTTACGCGCTTTCCATCAGGGAATGCGGAGGGAATTTGATGCCGAACTCTCTCTGGGGGACCTGGTACTTGCCTACGGAACTACGGAACATCGGGCACGCCTCTCTGAATCCTTTCGGAAGGCTATGCGCTCTCTCTTTATGGGAACAGGTGGGTTTGAGTCCTTTACAACCTTGCGATGGCCTATTGAATGGGATCAACGCTTGATGAAGGAGGCAGAGGAAGGGAGAATGGGGAATGTGGTGAGGCAGATGGAGGAGATACTATCCCGACTGAATCCCGAAACCCCATTATTCCCGCACGAAGTATTCCGCATCCTAACCTTACTAGGGTTCTTGAACCTGAAAGCTATCCGCAGAAAGATTCTCCCCGATGAAACCATTCGAGAGTTATTCGATTTCACCGACCTTCTGGGAAGTGCGGAGAAAGGATTAACGGAATTCTTTCTACGGGAAGTACGAAAGCGGTTCGATCAGATTCGACTTCTTTCCACACAACCCTATGCTCATCCTCCCATGGTTCAGCGAGCGTTACAGTACATTAAAAACCATTTCAACGAACCGATATCCCTCGAATCCGTAGCAGACATGCTGAATGTTTCACCGGTCACCCTGTCTCGACTTCTTACGGAAGAGACAGGGATGGGGTTCGCGAAAACCCTTACCCAGGAAAGGCTCGCAAAAGCGAAAGCCCTTCTGGAGGAAGGGACACATACGATCAAAGAAATTAGCAGTGCTTGTGGATACCCGGATCCAAACTACTTCGCCCGATTGTTCAAACGGAGCGTAGGGATGACTCCCCGGGAATACACCAGAAGGAGGAAGGAGGTGGAGAATGCGCAGAGGGATCCATCTGGGTCTATCATTGGTTCTCCTGACAATCCTGCTGAACTGTTGTGGGAGCAGAACAAAAGCCCGAGAGGGATATAAGCCAGTCATAGGTTTATCCCTCGATTCGCTCGTGGTGGAGCGATGGAGGCGGGACGTGGATTTATTCAGCCGATCAGCAGAGGATCTCGACGCAACGGTGAAATTGAGGATCGCAAACCAAGATGCGGATACTCAGATTTCCCAAGTGCAAGAGCTCATGGACTCCGGAATCGATGTGCTGGTAATCATCCCGAATGATGCGAAAAAGTTAGGCGAAATCTGCAAGCAGGTGAAGCGAAGGGGGATTCCTGTAATCAGTTATGACCGATTGGTGTACCATGCGGGGGTGGACCTCTATATATCCTTCGACAATGAGCGGGTAGGATCCCTCATGGCTGAGGAAGCTGTCCGGGTGGTCCCTAAAGGCCATTACGTAGTGATCAACGGTGCCGTAACGGATAACAACTCACACATGATCAACCGGGGGATACATCAGGTTCTGGACAGTGCGATCGAAAAGGGCACTATCCGCTTGATTGGAGAGATATGGCCAGGCGACTGGATTAGTGACGAAGTGAAAGTACGGTTTGAGAAGTTATTGAACGACAGGAGGGATACACCCATCGATGTGGTGCTTTGTGGAAACGATATGCTAGCGGAAACAGTCATCCAAATTCTGTCGGAGAATCGCCTCATTCGAACCGCTAAGGTATTTGGGCAGGATGCGGAACTTGCAGCGTGCCAGCGGATCGCCGAAGGTTCACAGTTCGGCACGGTGTACAAACCGATCGATGCGCTGGCCCTCAAAGCTGCTGGATTCGCTGTAATGCTTGCAAAGAAGGAGAAGATCGAAACTCCACACACGATTTTCGATGGCGAACATAACGTCCCCTACATTAAGATTGAGCCCATCCTCGTCACCCGGAAAAATCTGGAATCTACCATAATCAAGGATGGCTTTCATAAGCGAGAAGATGTATTTCGGAATGTGAAAAATTAGCATTTTCTTAATCGTCGTTTCAGATAAAAAAGTCCTGCTCTATAGTACACGTTCCTGCCATCAAGAGGTGCCTGGCTTTTCACAAAATTCTCCTGATGCGAATATACCCTTCTCATGGGAAGATGCACTTGTGGGGGTATGCGCGCAGGAATGTGCCGCAGTGTCCTCTCCTCGATTCAGTAGGAATCGGGAAAACCGAGAAACAGGAGGAACTTATGCGTGTGGTACGAATCGTAGTCACTGTACTCGTACTGGCGGTGGTGGCCATAGGGCTATTTGTGGGATGCAAATCAAAAGAGGCCAAAACTCAGGTAGGAATCGTCCTGCCAACCAAGGATGAACCTCGCTGGATCCAAGATCAGACGAGATTCATGGATGCCCTGAAAGCTGCCGGATTTAGTGCAAAGGTTCTCTTTAGTCAGGGGGATTCGGCCAAGGAAAAGGCGAACGTGGAAGCTTTAGTTAGTGAAGGGATCAAAGTATTGATCATTTGCCCACACGACGGTACGGCCGCAGCGGCTTCAGCGGACCTAGCCGCGAAAGCCGGCGTGAAGGTAATCTCCTACGACCGGCTCATCCGGGACACGGTAAACGTCGATTATTACGTGACCTTCGATAGCGTGGAAGTGGGAGCAGCCTGGGGCAAGTACCTTGTTTCTAAGGTTCCCCAAGGGAAGAAAGGGAATAATCTATACCTCTATGCGGGGGCGGCGAGCGACAACAATTCTTTCCTCTTTTTCGAAGGAGCCTGGAGGGAACTGCAACCTAAAATTGCTGATGGTACTTTCATCGTCCGCAACTCAGACAAAGCGGTCGCTCTATCGAGTAAAGCGAAACTTACTCGGGATGAGATGGCTCAGATCATTGGTCAGGTAACTACGAACTGGAATTTTAACGATGCGAAAAGCAAGGCTGAAGCGAACCTAACCGCGGTAGGTCCCGCGGCTAAGGGGGAAGTATTCATTTGCGCCCCCAACGATGGTACGGCCCGAGCAATTGCGGATGCCTTCGCAGCAGACAAGGCAGTCACCAAGTACTACATTACAGGACAGGACGCGGAAATTGCATCCCTCCAGTATATCATCGATGGTAAACAGTCTATGACAGTACTGAAGGATGTGCGAACACTGGTAAAGGACGCGATCAATGCCGCCGTTGCCTATATGAACAATAAAACACCTCCCGTAACCACTACTTATAATAACGGAAAGAAAGATGTTCCTGCGAAGCCTACCGCCATTGTCACAGTGACCCAGGAAAACTTCATCAAAGAGATAATTGATTCCGGGTATTGGCCTGCTGACAAGTTTACTGGATTGGAGAAGCTGAAGAAGTGAACCGGTAAACTGGCGGGGTAAGAACTCGAAAAGGGTGCAGTGAATAATACCATTTCCTGCACCCTTTGTTCTATACTAAGGGAAGGGGTTCTTCCATGAATGATCATATTCTCGAGATGAGGCACATAACCAAGAAGTTTCCCGGTGTGTTGGCGCTGAAGAATGTCACCTTCTCGGTAAAGAGGGGAGAAATCCACTGTCTAGTGGGAGAGAATGGGGCAGGGAAGTCTACCCTTATGAAGATTCTCAGTGGGGTGCATCCTAGATCATCCTTCGAAGGCGAGATCGTTTTCGATGGGAAAGAGGTTGCCTTCAACCGCATTCAGGACAGTGAAGCTGCCGGTATCGGAATCATCTACCAGGAGTTGGCTCTAGTGCCGGAAATGATGGTGTACGAGAATGTCATGCTTGGACACGAGATCCGGAAAGGGATTGCGTTGGACGTACACCGCATGATCCAAAGAACGGAAGAACTACTCAAGTTGGTGCATCTAGATATCCCTTCCACCATGAAGGTCCGGGATCTGGGGATTGGAAAACAACAATTGGTAGAGATCGCGAAAGCTCTAAGCCGGAATGTGAAACTTCTTATTTTGGACGAGCCAACCGCTGCCCTCAACGAAGCAGACTGCGAGAACCTGCTACAGATCATCCGGGAATTAAAAGGACAGGGTGTAACCTGCATCATGATCTCCCATAAGTTGAAGGAAGTGTTGAGTATCGCGGATACGATCACAGTCCTACGGGACGGTGAGACGATCTGCACGTTGGATCGTGAAAAAGATGCGGTGACCGAGCAGATCTTGATCAAGCACATGGTTGGACGATCCATCGATGCGATCTTCCCCTCACGGGAAACGAGGATACAACCGGAGAGGATCCTCGAAGTGAAGAATTGGAACGCGTTCGATCCTCGGTTGGGTAGGCAGATCCTCCGGGATGTGCAATTCCATGTACGGAAAGGGGAGGTGGTAGGAATAGCCGGCTTGATTGGTTCAGGAAGGACTGAACTAGCCCGGAGCTTATTTGGAAACCCCGATGGGTACATCCTATCAGGAGAGATGATTTTCAAAGGAAAACCGATGCGGTTCACCCATCCTAGACAGGCCATTCGTGCGGGGATGGCCTATGCCACGGAGGATCGAAAACGGAATGGGCTGATCCTCATCCAACCGGTGAAATCCAACATCACTTTGGCGAATCTTACAGCTGTCTCGAATCGGCAAGGGGTGTTGTCTGAAGAGCAAGAAGTGAAGATTGCCTCTGGGTTCGTCCGGTCCCTCGGAATCAAGACTCCCAGCATTGAACAGCTAGTATTGAACCTTTCGGGGGGGAACCAGCAGAAAGTTTCTGTAGCCAAATGGCTCTTCGTGAATCCGGACCTTCTCATCCTGGACGAACCTACGCGGGGAATCGATGTGGGCGCGAAGTGCGAGATTCACACCATCATGAATGAACTGGTCATCAAAGGAATGAGTATTGTCCTCATCTCTTCCGAATTGCCGGAAGTTCTGGGGATGAGTGACCGGATCTACGTGATGGCCAACGGTCATATCACAGGGGAACTAACGGCAAAGGAAGCTACCCAGGAACGAGTGATGGAGCTGGCTACTCAGTATTGAGGAGGATTCGATGGTTCAGAAGGAAATACAAGCGTTGATTCGAAAGAAACTCCGTGACTATGCTATGTATCTAGCCCTGGTGCTCATCATGATTGTGTTTAGTGTTCTGACGGGGGGTAGTTTCATGTCTTCCCGAAACATCGCGAACCTGTTGAACCAGACGGGGTACATTGCAGTGCTCGCGGTGGGAATGACATTGATTATCGTGATCCGGCACATCGATCTGTCTGTGGGTTTTCTTTCAGGATTCTTGGGAGCCGTCGCTGCTGTGCTGCTCACTAGATTCCAGATGCCGGTATGGCTCACTATCTTGGCAGTCTTAGTTCTAGGAGCTGTGGCTGGATTCATCACGGGCGCTCCGGTAGCCTTGCTTGGAATTCCTGCCTTCGTTTCTTCCCTAGCGGGATGGCTCATCTATCGGGGAGCTTTGATGCTGGTGACGGCTGCGACGGGCACTATCATTATCCCCAACGAGACGTTTAATGACATTGGAAACGGCTTTATCCCGGATCTCCTTGCCAGCGATACGTTCCTTCCTGGTCTCCATAAGACTACTCTTCTCATTGGGGTAGTGGTGATTGCCCTTAGTATCCTCGCGCAGTTTTTGGATAGGAAGAGGAAGTTGGAATACAACTTTGAGGTCCTCCCGGTTCCCATCGATGTACTTAAGGCGGTGTTCTTGACTGGGGTAATTGCTTACATCACCTGGATCCTGGCGGGATACAATGGTTTGTCCTGGACCTTCGTCATCATGATTTTGGTGGTGATCGTGTACGATTTCACGGCTCGTAAGACGGTGTTAGGCCGGCATATCTTCGCCGTGGGTGGAAACCCGGAAGCGGCGGAACTGTCTGGGATCGATGTGAAAAAGATCACTCTCTTTGTCTTCTCCTCCATGGGGATCCTATCTGGCCTTTCGGGGATCCTGTTTACTGCTAGGTTGAAGTCGGCCTCTCCACAGGCGGGTACTCTCTTTGAGCTAGACGCCATCGCAGCTTGCTACATCGGTGGAGTATCTGCGGCGGGAGGGATCGGTTCCATCACCGGTTCCCTCGTGGGAGCGTTGGTGTACATGTCCTTGATGAACGGAATGAATCTGCTAGGGACGGATATTTCGCTCCAGTACGTGATTAGGGGACTTGTTCTGGTAGGAGCGGTGATCTTCGATGTGGTATCCCGAAAGCAAAGAGCTTAAGTTCTGTTTCACCATTCATCCATCCGTGCGGCACACAGGCTTTATTTAAGGTTTGAAGTATCCTACTAAAAACGTTTATTCAATAATCCATAAAAAAGCCGTTCCTTTTGGGAACGGCTTTGAACAATTGGTTTTAATCCGGTCCGTGTCTTAATAATCCATCGGCGGATGTTGAGCCGGAGGAGTCTTTTCTTTCTCCGGGATCTCGGTGATGGCACATTCGGTGGTCAGTAACAATCCCGCGATGGAAGCCGCGTTCTGAAGAGCGCTTCGGGTGACCTTTGCCGGGTCGATGATTCCCGCTTTCATCATGTTGGTCCACTCCATCTTCTGAGCATCGAACCCAACGCCCTTCTTCTCGTTCTTTGCCTTTTCGGCCACGATCGAACCATCCACGCCCGCGTTTTCGGCGATCTGGCGGATCGGTTCTTCCAACGCCCGCATCACGATCCGGAATCCTACTTTCTCCTCTTCCGTATAGGTGGAGATATCATATTTTTCCAATACGGGAACGATCTGCGCCAAGGTCACGCCACCGCCCGGAATGATTCCTTCCTCGATCGCTGCGCGGGTTGCCGAAAGAGCGTCCTCCACCCGGTGCTTCTTTTCCTTCAATTCCGTCTCGGTGGCAGCGCCTACGTTGATTACCGCAACTCCACCAGCTAGTTTCGCCAACCGTTCCTGGAGTTTCTCTCGATCATAGTCGGAAGTGGTTTCCTCGATCTGAGCCTTGATCTGGGCAATCCGATCCTTGATGTCCTGGGGCTTCCCTTCCCCGCTCACGATGGTGGTGTTTTCTTTGTCCACCTTCACCATCTTGGCGCGGCCCATCTGACTCAGTTCGGTATTCTCAAGCTTTAACCCAAGTTCTTCGGAAATGACCTGCCCGCCCGTTAGGATGGCAATGTCTTCCAGCATCGCTTTCCGGCGATCCCCAAAGCCCGGCGCCTTCACTGCGCACGCGTTGAGAGTTCCCCGGAGATTGTTCACGACGAGGGTGGCCAGAGCTTCTCCTTCCACGTCCTCCGCGATAATCAGGAGGGGCTTACCCGCTTGAGCGACCTTCTCTAGTACAGGGAGAAGTTCCTTCATGTTGGAGATCTTCTTGTCATGGATCAGGATGTAGGGGTTCTCCAACACGGTGGTCATCGTGTCGCGGTTCGTTGCGAAGTACGGAGAGATGTATCCACGATCGAACTGCATTCCTTCCACGTACTCGGTGGTGGTTTCGATCGTCTTGGATTCCTCGACGGTGATCACTCCGTCCTTCCCCACCTTTTCCATGGCGTCGGCAATCTCTTTACCGATCTCCATGTCGTTGTTGGCAGAGATAGCGGCGACCTGAGCGATCTCCTCTTTTTCCTTGATTTCCTTGGAAGCTTTCTTGATTTCCTCGACGGCGATTTCTACTGCCTTGTCGATTCCCCGCTTGATGCCCATGGGGTTGATCCCCGCTGCTACAGCCTTCAAGCCTTCCTTGATGATGCTGTAAGCCAGTACGGTTGCGGTAGTCGTTCCGTCTCCCGCCACATCGTTTGTCTTTGTGGCTACCTCTTTCAGGAGCTGCGCTCCCATGTTCTCATAGGGGTCTTCCAGTTCGATTTCCTTTGCGACGGAGACTCCGTCCTTCGTAACCGTGGGCGCTCCGAACTTCTTGTCTAGCAGAACGTTCCTTCCCTTTGGACCCAGGGTTACCTTGACCGCGTTGGACATTTTCTCCACACCTCGGAGAAGCGCGCGGCGTGCTTCTTCTTCGAATTTCAACTGCTTAGCCATATTCTACTCCCTCACTTTGACAGTATGTGATGTGATATAGGGTTGATATGTGATCTGTAAAAAAAGATACAAATCTTTTTATAAATCGCCAAGTAAATTTTTCATCTTTTTGAAAGAAATAGGATCTCTCCAGCGGCAAATTCCCGTATTTCGGCGGATCCCTCGGGTTTTATCAACAAAAGTCCTTCTTCCGAAATGCCAAGGATCACTCCCGCAAAAGGTTCTTCCATGCCTGGAATCCCCGGTTGGAACCAGACGGACTCATTCTTCCGGTAGAGCCGATTCTCTATCTCGGATTTCCAGCGGCTCGATGGGATGGCTGCTGCGATGTTGGGTGATTTTATAGTTGGATCTTTCCCTTCTTCGGCCGGAGCCATAATCCATCTATAAAGATGGGTAAGGAGGGGTGAAATCAGGTCCTGGATCTCGAACTTCTTGCCTGAAACCTTTCGGATGGAGGTGGCGGTTTTCCGAAGTTCTTTGGGGAAGGACTTCTGTAGACAGTTGATTCCCATACCGACTAAGATCGCTGGTTCTTTCGTTTCCACCAGGATACCGGCAACTTTTCGATCCTTCAGGAGCACATCGTTGGGCCATTTGATGGCAGGTTTCAGTTCGAACTCTTCCTCCAATAGAGTTGCCAGCGAGAGGGCAGCTTTTAAGGAAAGGGGGCCCAAAGGGGAGGGTAAGTCCGCAGTTCGCAGGATTAGGGTACAGAGGAGACTCTCACCGGGAGGGGATTCCCATTTTCGGTCGGGGAACCTCCCGCGACCCGCTATTTGATAGGAAGTGACGATCAACGTGCCCGAGGGGAACCCTTGGGAGACAAGGTTCCGGGCATCGATCATGGTGGATTCTGTTTCCGGTTTGTAAAAAATCGGCGCGTTTTTAAATGGAGTAGACAACTTTAGTTCCAGCATGGGAGGGATACTAACTGGTTACCCTTGATTTTTCAACCGGAGATACGGATATTGTAACCATGGATTTCAATCCGTTTCGCTCAGGTTTATCCGTTAGCCGGGAAGCCCAATCCTTCGTGTTCGTTATCTTCGGGGTAACGGGAGACTTGACTAAAAAGAAGTTGATGCCCGCGTTGTTCTCCCTATACGCGAAAGGGCATCTTAGCCGGTTCAAGATCGTGGGATTCGCCCGCAGGCCCTGGACTCAGGAGTTTTTCCGAACCGAAGTTGAGAAGATGCTCCAGAGGCCGGAGTTGCTAGCGTATGGAAAGGAAACCCTCGAAGGGTTCTTAAAATCTCTCGAGTACCTTCAATCTCCCTTCGAAGACGCGGC
>CAKZQO010000252.1 GCA_937140905.1 uncultured Spirochaeta sp. | reverse complement strand
ATCCAGAACCGTGTCCTCGTCGCTTATTTGGGTAGGTAATGACGTTGCACCTTCCCTCCTCCACTCTAAGAGTCTATTCCCGGAAATACTATAGAGTACCACCGTATTCCTTTCCTTCTCTACCAATGAGTACTCTACTAACAAGTATCCGCCCTTGGTTTCCCTCACATGATGGATCGTACCGTCGCGTACTCTCACCTGATGCGCCAGATTCCCCGAGGAATTGTACCATTGGATATCGTTGGTTCCGAACCAAATCACCACACCTCCCCGAAGCCTTTGGAAAGCTCCCTTCGCTTTGCGGGGCAACGGTATATTTTTCAGGATCCCCTCTTGCCACCGTACCTGTATGAGAGAGGCTGCATCCGTCACCACCCATACCTCATCCATTTTCGAAGAGTGGAAGATAGCAAGAGGTACTCCATCCAGTGCATACTTTGAATAGTAAGCATTATTCTGAGACTCTGCACCTACCCTGTACCAAAGGGCCACGAGGATAAGAATAATCACCGCTTTTCTAACTGGCATACCACCTCTAGATGGGTCGTCCTGGGATAGAAATCGTACAGAGTGCAAGATCTGATCTCGTATCCCCCATGTAAAAAAAATTTCAGATCCCGGGCAAAGGTAAGTGGGTTACAGGATATGTAGAGGAGGGTCTGGGGACAGATTCGGGTAAGGAACTCCCGTACAGGGATAGATACTCCAGTCCGAGGAGGATCTATAACGACGGTATCGTATAATGCTTCTTGGTGAATCCACTGTTCCACCCTGCCCTGCACCACTTTTACCCGTCCTTTTCCAAGATTCTTCCGAGCGTATTCCACTGAACGGGGATACTCTTCAACCATCGTATAGAAAGAACAATTTTCTTTCAAAAAGACTCCAAACGTACCTACTCCGCCGTATAACTCCAGGATCCTCGATCCCTGCAATGGTAGAATGTGGTTCCGTATCAAACTATCCAATAAAGTAACATTACTTTGAAAAAAGGAGTCTATTGGAAAAGATACCTGTTTCCCTAGTATCTCTACGGTAATTTCTTTCATTCCCCCTTTCCAGAAGTACTTCCCTCCATACCCGAAGACGGTCGATTCTCCTCTAGATCCCAAATCGATTCTCCTTTCCCGGACATCCAGTAAAAATCGATTTACCTCGTCTACACATACAATGCATCGAACTATTGGTACCAAAGTACTCTTCTTTGCCGCTCTAAATCCGACCTGCCCCTCCGAGAAGTGAAATCGAACTCGGTTCCGGTATGCCAGGGGAGAAGAATGTACCAACTCGATCGATACATCCGCTAAACTCGAAGAGAGGCCACTGGTGCGCCGAAGAGTCTCCTGGAACATCTCTCTCTTTATCTCCAGTTCAGTATCATACTCGATATGGTGGAATTGACATCCTCCACATAGGGTGAAATAGGGGCAAAGGGGTTCGATACGCTTGGGGGAAGGTTGTAGAATCTGGAAGGTTTGGGCCACTTCATAATCTTTTCGTACCTTCGTGCTCTCCACCCTAACCCGTTCTCCCGGTAGAGTATGGGGTACAAAGATCACCTTACCCTGGGTCCTGCCTAGTCCAAAGCCCCCTTGGACTATCTTTTCAATTTCGACAAGAAACATGTGAATTCTCTCTCGCAAAAATTGTAGAAGTATGATAAAAGAGATTGTATCCCATGGGAAGAGACGTAGGAGCAACAGATGAAAACAAGTAAACTAACCAGTTTGCCTTCGATCCGCAGGCTCCCTTCTTACTTGGTATTGGTACAGCAAGCGTTAGATGAGGGTATGGAATACATTTCGGGGACCGTAATTGCCCAGGAACTCGAGCTGGAACCCATTCAAGTTCGTAAGGATCTTGCTCTGACAGGGATCGTGGGGAAGCCTAGAATCGGATATTCCGTGAAGGACCTCTATATCGCCATCAATCGATTCCTTCACTGGGATACGGAAAAGAAAGCATCCATCGTAGGGGCCGGCCATCTTGGACAAGCATTGATGGGGAATAAGGAGTTTCTGAAACATGGTCTTCGGATCTGCGCAGGATTCGACGTGGAACCAAGTAAAATAGGGAAAAAGTTCCATGGGATCGATATCTATCCTCTAGATGCTCTCCCTCAAGTGAAACGGGAACTAGGAATAGAAATCGCCATTCTTACAGTACCCTCCACCGCTGCCCAAGAAGTCGCGGAGCAGATCGTCCGGGCAGGAATTACAGCTATCTGGAACTTTACCAACGTGAAATTGAAGGTTCCTTCCCAGGTAATCGTGCAACAGGAAGATCTATCTTCCGGATACGCAGTTCTAACGGTGAAGATCGGAGCTTTCCGTGCCAGCCCTCCGGGCTAACTCGAATCCTCCTGCGATTCCCGCTAAATCCCCAAGGGCTGGGGGCACAATATAGGTTTCTATCTTCTCTTCTACCATGGGGGAGTTCACATAATGGTTGAGTAGGATTCTTACCTGTTCCCTTACTCTATCGAATAAATGGGAAGCTTTCATTACTCCCCCACCGAGAATTACCACTTCCGGAGAGAGGATTAGGATGAAATTCACCACACCCAACCCTAAATACTCGGCCTCCAGATCCCAGGCCGGGTGATCCGGTTCGATCTCTGAGGCAGGTCTGCCCCACCGCGCCTTCATGGCGGTTCCCGATGCCAACCCTTCCAGACAATCTCCATGGTAGGGGCAGGAACCGGGAAAGGGATCCCGTGCACGGTCATGAGGAATTCGCAGGTGCCCCATCTCTGGATGTACCAATCCATGGATTGGTTGTCCGTTTACCAAGGCTCCTCCCCCGATTCCCGTTCCTACGGTAATGTACAGGATGGTATCTTTCCCCTGTCCAGCTCCCCATCTTCTTTCTCCCAGAGCGGCTCCGTTCACATCTGTATCGAACCCAATGGGAACCCTGAACTCAGCTTCCAAGTTCTGAACAATGGGAGTCTGTTCCCACCCTTCCTTAGGGGTAGAAGTGATACAACCATAGGTTGGAGATCCAACGCGAAGGTCAACAGGACCAAACGAGCAGATCCCAAAGGCCTCTATCTTTCCGAACTCTTCTTCCACGGAATGAAAAAACTCAATTACCTTCCCCAACGTTTCTGACGGAGTAGTGGTAGGGAAGGTTTTTTGCACCACCATACGAAACGGATCTTCACCCGCCGCACAGTTAAACTTGGTTCCTCCCGCTTCTATACTTCCAAAAAGCCTGTTCCGTTTCATACCTAGCCCCATGATTTCCCGGGAAAAGAATTGGGAACATTAAAATACTGGCAAACAAAGGAAGCCACATCAGCGAAACTCTTTCGTATTCCCAGGGAAATGCCTTTTCTACCGATCTGATATACTAGGAGAGGCACGTATTCGCGGGTATGATCCGTTCCTTTGAAAGCAGGATCACACCCATGATCGGCCGTGATGATAAGCACGTCCCCTAATTTTAAATGGGTAAGTATTTGGCTTAAAGCTCGATCAATCTCACTCACGGCTTGAAAATACCCTAGCACATCCCTTCGATGCCCATACACCATGTCGGTATCTACCAGATTGACAAAAACAAACTCTTTTTTAGACCGCTTCCGCTGCAATAGTGATTGAGTTCTATCTAGACAAACCGGGTTTCCCTTGTCCGGATAATTCTCATCAAGTCCCGAATCGTTAAAGATGTTTCCGATCTTCCCAACTCCGATGGTTCGTATTCCGCTAGACTGCAGAACGTTCAATAAGGAAGGAGCGGGGGGAGGGAGGCTAAAATCTTTCCGGTTCTTCGTTCGAACGAAGGAACCTGGTTTTCCCACGAAGGGGCGAGCAATGACTCTAGCCACGTTCAATGGATCGCATAGCCTTCGGGCAATCACGCAGATTCGATACAGTTCCTCCAACGGGATTACCTCTTCGTGGGCGGCAATTTGAAACACCGAATCGGCAGAGGTGTAACAGATGGGATCCCCCGTTCGAATATGAACCTCTCCCAATTCCTGTATGATTTCCGTACCCGCAGCAGCCTTGTTTCCCAGAATCCTTCTTCCTGTCTCTCGCTCGAAAGCCTGAACGAGATCCGATGGAAAAGAAGGATAAGCGGGAGGAAAGGTAAAAAAGGGTCGTTGGAGAACAATTCCAGCCAACTCCCAATGACCAGTTGTGGTATCCTTCCCCGGTGACTTTTCTGCCAGTACTCCAAAAGAAGCCAGGGGTGCTTGAGAGGGTTCACAACCCGGAAGGGTCTTTCCTAGAAGTTGGGCACAATTCCCCAAACCTAGGGCTTGCAAGGTAGGCCATTTGGATCCAGAAACCGCCTGGCAGATATGCAAGGCGGTATCCGCTCCCTCATCTCCATAGGCGGCTGCATCGGGCATCGATCCTATCCCGAAGCTATCGATCACTATCAGTGTACAACGGGAGGAGTCTTTGGGTTCTACCATAATCCCTATGCCTTTGAAGGGGTTCTACACTTTCTCCAAGGCCACTGAATTTCGGAGAATTCCAATCTTCTCGATTTCAACCTCTACGATATCTCCTGGTTTGATAGGGCCTACTCCTTGGGGGGTTCCGGTGGTAATGATGTCTCCGGGGAAAAGGGTCATATTTCGAGAAATAAAGGATAGTATTTCTCGAATGGAAAAGATCATATCCTTCGTATTTCCCGATTGTACCACCTTTCCATTCAATCGACATTGGATAGAGAGGTTCTGGGGATCTCCGATATCTTTCATGAGAACGATCTGGGGCCCGATGGGTCCGAAGGTATCGAAGGACTTCCCTCTGAACCAACCGGATTTATCCGATGTCTGGATGTTCCTCTGGCTCACATCGTTCATACAGGTAAACCCATAAATATAATCGTACGCCTTCTCTGGAGGCACATGCTTGCAGGTTTCTTTGATAATGAAAGCCAATTCCGCTTCGTAATCGGTTCTCGGGGATTCGAAGTTATAGGAAGAGAGAATTGCTGGAATGAGAATCGGTTCGC
Organism: uncultured Spirochaeta sp.; assembly: GCA_937140905.1. Classification (GTDB taxonomy): domain Bacteria; phylum Spirochaetota; class Spirochaetia; order DTKZ01; family DTKZ01; genus DTKZ01. Next base: position 1,593 of record CAKZQO010000252.1, on the reverse strand, counting down.
CCGGCCCAATGAGGCAGTTAGGGGTCTTGGGGAAAAGAACCGGTTCCTTTGGCTCATCCAGAGGGACCTGGGTGAATTGGGCACTCACACTTTCTTTCACATGTTCCCGATAGTTCAATCCCAGTGCGATGATTTTAGTCGGTTGAATCGTGTAGAGTGTATTTGTCCGAAACACAGGTAGTGTAATCACAGAATACCTCCCAAAAGCTATTGTATGTGATAGCCTCATACTGTAGAATACTCCCTAATTTTATACAAGAGTATTCGGAGCTCCCATGAAAAAAACACAGTACGCTTTCAATCTAGAACGTTTCATGCCAAGGAAACGATTCGAAAAGATCGTGGAATTCGCCAAAGACAAAGAAACCCCATTCCTCGTTCTAGATCTTTCCATGGTACAGAAAAGGTACGAGGAAATCCAACAATTCCTCCCTTTTGCAAAGATCTACTATTCGGTCAAGGCCAACCCAATGGATGAGGTGATCCTTTTCTTACATCGTATGGGATCCCATTTCGATGTAGCCTCCTGCTACGAGCTGGATCAGTTGCTGAAACTAGGGATTCCTCCCGAAAAGATAAGCTTCGGTAATACTATAAAGAAGGAACGAGAAATTGCCTATGCGTATCGGCAAGGGATAAGGGTCTTCGTTACCGATTCTCCCGAAGACTTGGAAAAGATCGCTCGAGCCGCCCCAGCTTCCCGAGTGTTCTTCCGTACCTATACGGAAGGACTGGGATCCGATTGGCCCCTATCCAGAAAGTTTGGAGCCCACACGGATATCGTGTATACCATGATTCTTCAGGCGAGGGATTGGGGTCTCGAGCCCTTTGGCCTTTCCTTCCATGTGGGGTCCCAACAACGGGACATTGGCCAATGGGACGATGCTATTTCCAAATGTCGGTACCTCTTCGAATCTGTTGCTTCCCAAGGGATAAAACTTAAGATGATAAACCTAGGGGGAGGATTGCCCGCCAATTATCTGGAACCAACCCTGCCTCTTTCCATCTATGCCAGTGAAATTCACCGTTTCCTTTACGAAGATTTCGGGGACGAAATGCCGGAGATTTGGATTGAACCAGGAAGAGCTTTGGTAGGAGATGCAGGGATAATCGTCACGGAAGTGGTACTGATCTCTCGGAAAGCGAAGAACGACCTCTACCGATGGGTATACCTCGATGTGGGAGTTTTTGGAGGGTTGATCGAAACGTTGGGAGAAGCGATCAAATATCCCATCTATTTCCCCAAGAAAGGAACAGCCGAAGAAATCATTCTAGCGGGTCCTACTTGTGATAGCATAGATATCCTCTATGAGCATCATCGATACACGATGCCTCACACCGTCACGATGGGTGACCGAGTGTATATTTTCACCACAGGGGCATACACGCAGAGTTACTCTTCGGTAAATTTTAACGGGTTTCCTCCTTTAAGGGGATATATTTTAAACGAATGAAGCGGTTGGATCACGAGCAATCCATCATTCTCTATCAAGGGACCCCAACATCCTGTCCGTATCTAGAAGGCAAGACGTGGACTACCCATCTCTTCCTAGCCAAGCGGTTTCCCCCTGTACTGTATGAAGCCTTGCTATC
>CAKZQO010000251.1 GCA_937140905.1 uncultured Spirochaeta sp. | reverse complement strand
ATCCCGTGGATCTCATCCTACTGGATGTGTTCCTGCCGGATATGGCTGGAATCGACGTGTTGAAGGAAGTCCGAAAAAGAGAAATTCCCATCGACTTCATCCTCGTAACCGCCGCTCACGATAGTAAGACCATTCAGGAGGCCTTGCGATATGGAATCGTGGATTACCTGATAAAACCCATCGACATGGAACGGTACCACCAAGCCCTAAGAAAGTATAGGGATCAACGCATGACCTTTCAACGTGAAGAAGAATTGAATCAACAAGAAGTGGATTCGGTTCGGTCCAGTGGAGGGGCTCCCGCGAGTGTTTCTCTACCCAAAGGGATCTCGGCTCCCACACTGGAAAAAGTAAAGGAATCGGCTTTATCCATCAAACCCACCCCCTTCACGTTGGAACGAATGGCGGAAGCCCTTTCTATATCTAAAATTACGGCCCACCGGTATCTGGAGTTCCTCCATCGAACAGGGGTGCTGGGAAAAGAGTTTCAATACAATAAAGTAGGTCGCCCAACCGCTCTCTACTATCCCAAAACCGGCCGGGCGACCGATGAACCCACAGTTCCGCACTGATCTTTACGGGTCTTCACCCCTTCAACAGCCGAGGAACGAACAGAATGATTTGGGGCACGAACGTAAGGATGACAAGATCCACCAGTAGCGCGTAGAGAAACGGGAGGGTCGCTTTAACCACTCGTTCGATCGGTACCTTTGTGATAGCGCTAGCCACGAAAAGATCCAGCCCAACAGGCGGGGTAATACAACCGATGGCCAGATTCACCACCATGAGAACCCCAAAGAACACGGGATCGATTCCAAAGGAATGCACTATGGGAAGAAAGATGGGGGTGAGAATCACCACTGCCGCCGACGCATTTACCATGGTACCCGCGATAAGGAGGATAATGTTCACCGCGATTAGGAAGAGGGCCGGTGTCTTGATGATAGAGACGACTGCCTGCGCGATCCGTTGGGGGAGCTGGAGGTTGGTGAGCATCCAACCGAACACGTTGGCGGCTCCCACGATGAACATGATGATGGTGGATGATATCACTGCCTTGAAGAGAATCTCGGGGAAATCCTTCAGTTTCAATTCTTTATAGATGAACATTCCCACTAGGATCCCATACACGGCGGCTACCGCAGCAGCTTCGGTGGGGGTAAAGATCCCTCCATAGATCCCGCCTATGATGATCACGGGTGTCAGTAGGGCGAAGAAGGATTCCTTGAAGGATATCCAGACTCGTTTTAAGGAAAAACTGCCTTCCCCCGCCCATCCCTTCTTCTTGGAGATGAAGTAGCTGACGAAGCACATGGTGATGCCCATGAGGAATCCGGGAGCGAAGCCCCCCACGAACAGTTCCCCGATGGAAACGCTGGCGACCACTCCGTACACCACCATCGTGATGGAGGGAGGGATTACGATTCCTACGGTGCCTCCGGCTGCCACCACCCCTGTGGCAAACTCCCGGTCATACCCCTTTTTTACCATCTCGTCGATCATGGTAGAACCAATGGCCGCGGTCGTGGCTGCCGAAGAACCGGAAATAGCGGCAAAGAACATCCCGGAAACGGCTACCACTTGGGCAAGGCCTCCGGTGAGGGATCCCACGATGGACTGGGCGAAGTTCACCAATCTGCGCGTAACTCCCCCCGCGGACATGAAAGCGCCCGCCAGCATGAAGAAGGGAACAGCCATAAACGAAAAGGAGTCGATTCCCATATACATCATTTGGGCTACCATTACCTGGGGCAGGTTTAACTTTACCAATAACACAGATACGGCCAAACAGAGGGAAAACGCGACAGGAACTCCCAGGAGCGTCAAAAGCATGAAAAGGGCTATCAATAGGTAATCCATAGGGATCTCCTCCTTACGGGTGGGACTTGTCGATACGTGGGCCAGCGGCACGATAGTCTCGAATCAACCGTGCCGTATCTCGGATCAAGTAGAACAACATCAGAAGGGAGCTAAAGGGGATAATGGCGTATACGAGTCCCATGGGAAGATCGAGGCCTGGGGATCGCTGGAACATCATGGTATTGGCCATCTTGTACCCTTGGGTGAGGAGAATCAAAATGAAGATGTACCCACAAAGTTTGATAAACAGTTCCAGAGCGAATCCTCCTGGTTTCCCTTTCAGGCGATTGGGAAGGAACTCAACTGCCAGATGGCCGTTCTCTCCCATGATAAGGGCACCGCCAATGAAGACGGACCACACGAATAGGTACCTAGCGGCTTCTTCCGCCCATTCCGCCGAATACCCGAACAGGTATCGGGTAAGCACTGTCACGGAAATAATGAGAAGCATCAATGCCATGGCCACTACCGACACCCAGTATAAGGCTGTGCGAAGGATCACAAAGATTCGGTTCATACGAACTCCTTTATTAAAGAACAGGAGGCGCCTATTGACGGCTCCTCCTGTTCTCCTATTGGCGGTATGAAGTTCCTAGGATTTTTTCTTCAGAGCGTTGATTTTAGCCAGATTGTCGCGCCCCACCGAATCGGCGAACTCGTCATGCACCTTTTTCGTGGCTTCCATGAAGGGCTTGCGGTCGACTTCGGTGACCTTCATCTTGCCCGTGGCGCGAATCTTATCCCAGTATTCCGAGTCTTCCTTTTTGGACAGTTCCCTCTGCCACACAATGGATTCTTTGGCCGCTTCCCAGAAGATGTTTCGCACCGCCTCAGAAAAAGCGTTCCACTGCTTCATGGAAATGAGAACGGGTTCGGGAGCGTAGCAGTGAGCGGTGAGACTCGCGTATTTCTGGACTTCGTAGAACCGTTGGGTATAGATA
>CAKZQO010000250.1 GCA_937140905.1 uncultured Spirochaeta sp. | reverse complement strand
CAACCCTAGTTTGATTGAGGCTGTTCGGCACGACATTGCCAATAAGGGGAGTGCTGCTGCCGAGTTATTAGACCAGAAGCTAGGAAAAGGAACCCAGGCCCAGGATGGGGCAAAACTGTTGTATGTGGCCTCCCTTTCCACAGCCATAAATCCAGAACTCGGCTTACGGGACAGTGAACTGATTGGATGGTTATGCCGGCCGGACTACGATATTTCCCGCTTCCGTACCGATGTGCTGGACCAATTGCCTACGGCAGCCTAGTACCTCCACACATCCTCCGATGGGCGGCTCTATTTTAAGAACGTACGGAACCTGGTGGCAACCCTACATGGGTATGTGGAATCCTACACGCGGGAGACGCGGCTACGGGAGCTTCGAGAGTATCTATTTGAACTGTTTAAACCCACCGGGGGAGATGTGTACCAGGAATGCCTCGTTCTACCTACCTGGGAGGAAGTCCAGCCCTCTCCGGAAAAGACGGTTCTGGTGATTGCAGAACCGTACCCGGTCTCTACCCCAGATCAAGTTCCCCTACATCCTGACCTCGTACGGCTTTACCAGAATCTGGAATACAAAAACCGGATCCTCTTTTTAACGGGAGACCGGGAAACAATGGAAGAAGTACTGAAGAATGCAGGTTACCTAAAAGGGGTTCGAACGGTGCTGGCGGAACAGGAAAGCGAACGGGTGTCCGAACGAGACCCGCAACGGGTGGAAGCTAAGAAAATGGAGGACCGAATTCTCATAAACCTTCGAAGTTCTATCCAGCAGACTTACAGCATGGTGGTGTACCCCTTCAAGGATCAACTTCGGAAGCAGGATATCCGATTCAACTTTGACAGCAACAATTATGACGGTGAAGGCCAAATACGTGCCGCATTACTGAATGCGAGAAAGTTTAGCGATGACACTAGCAACATGGACGACTGGGTAGCCAAAGTGGAAGACAGGCTCTTCGATAACCAGAACCCGGTGCGCTGGAAAGACATCAAGGCTCGGGCTGCCACGAAGACCAACTGGCAGCTCCACTTGCCCAGGTTCTTGGATGATATCAAAAACTATGCCCTCCGCACCGGGAAGTGGAAAGAAGAGGGAGAATACGTCCGGAAAGGACCGTTTGCCAAAGAACCTACCAGCGTTTCCGTGCGAGTAAAAAGTAGGGATGAGAACACAGGAAAAACGGTGCTAGATATACGCCCCATCGGAGGTACCAAGGTAGTGTACGAAATTGGGAATCGCATACCTACCCTTACCAGTGCTACCGTAGATAACTACAGCGCTTTTGAAACGGACGAACTGAAGCTCACCTTCCTCTGTATCGACGAGAACGATCCCCATCGGGAGGCCAAACCCGTAGAGTGGAAAAACCAGATAACTTTGAAAAGTCGTCTGTACGAACAGGGGGGCGAACGGTTCCTGGAACTTGTGGCAATACCTCCTGCACCCATCTTCTACACCACCGATGGGTCAGACCTCCGGTCCAAAGGCTCCCCGTACGCGGGGCCGTTCCCCCTACCAGCTAACTGTAGGATCGTGCAAGCCATCGCAAAGAAGGATGATGTTGAAAGCGGTCTCCTGGCACGGGATGTGCTAGCGACGGGTCCGGTGGGCCCAGACCCAGACAAACCCTTAACGTGGAAAACGAGCCACCGGTTCAATAACCTTCCCACCTCTGAAGCTTGGCAGTTGGTCCAGAAGCTCACCCA
>CAKZQO010000249.1 GCA_937140905.1 uncultured Spirochaeta sp. | reverse complement strand
TCCCCTGTCGACCCCTCTTCTTCGGTAGGTTTCCCTGCTTCAGAAGGTTTGGAAGGCTTTCCCAGAGAGAAGGGTAAGGGTTCCGAGGATACCGGCTGAGCTTTCGCTCGAGATTCTGCCCCTCCAGTCGAAGAAGACGATGGCTCGGGAATCGTCTTCTCCGGGCTTTTTTTCGCCCCTATCTGAGGAACTACTTCCACCGTTGTTTCCAATACCACATCGGGTATGACCAATTTGTCCTGAATGACTGTTATTGGTTGATTCGTGGCAAGATAATAGATTACTTCGGGGTAGAAATTATCTTCATATAGTTTCTCGAACTCAGGTTCTGTTTTTAGCACTTGACCAAGATTTTTTAGAATAGCAAAAACCTGTATTCCACCCACGGTGTTCATAGGGTTGGATTCATCGAATCTAACCTTGATCTGGTAGATTTCTTGATCCTTTCCAACCACCTCCCGCATTTCGAGGATCTCATACTCGGATAATCCCTTGCCCAACGGAGGAGAAGGTTTTTTTTGCTCTATCTCTGCCTTCTTAAGTTCGATCTTCGAGCCTATCGGTTTTGCAGGTTCAACCGATGCTTTCGATCGGTCCTTTGAAGGAAGAAAAGCCTCGAGGGCATTCCGAATAGAAGAGATATCTCCCGTGTATGCAGAGCCTTCCATCCGACTCTGTAACATGGTTTTGATGACATCGATGGAGGAAAGCAACACATCAATGATGCGTTCATTCACTTGGATGGAGCCACTCCGAATAGCATCCATCACGTCCTCTACCAGATGGGTGAAACTGGCCAGTTCCTTCATCTGGACTGTACCTGCTGCCCCCTTCAACGTGTGGGCAGCCCGGAACATTTCATCGATGGCATCCTTATTGGAAGGTTCATGTTCGAGAACCAAGATATTTTGCTCTAGTTGGGCAACTTGTTGTTCTGCTTCCGAAAAAAAATCTTTTAAGAGTTCCTCGTTATTGGGATCTAAATAATCACTCATGGCAAATCTATCTTCATATAGAATACTTTGAAAGTCAAGAGTTATCAATCTTTTTGGAGTTCCCAAGGGTGTTTATCTTTTCATAGAATTCGTTCGATACTTAGCTTAGAGGAGGGCCCTCCATGGAGAAAGGATTCTGCCAGCATAGGATAGGAACGTTCTTTCTATTGTTCCTATGTTCTTCTTTGCTAGGAGCCGTGGAAGTTTCTATACCCAGTCTGGAACTGATGTCCTGGGGAAGATTGGAAGAGGGAAGGTTCGGTTTGTATTCGCGAGGGTATTTGGAGGTTGCTCTCCTTGGCTCTGAGAAAGGTTTTGGTGGAAAGGCAGAGTTTTTGTTCGAAGATTCCAGTCTCGAAGAATCTCCTAGGTTGTCTTCCACATACGATCAATCCGCGATAGAACAAGCTTTTCATAAAACCTTGTCCATCAAATCCCTCAGCGTGGAGATGAAACAGGTCTTTCAACTTCCTGTTTCCATGGTCTATTTTACGGGAAACACAGATGTAATTGGTTCAGGAAGGATCTTTACCTCCGTGTTTGGATTAGCCACCATTGCTTCTCCCGTGCAAGGATATTTATACTTTCCCACGGGAATCCAGTACGAAGGATTACACACCATTGCCGGAACAGGATTGAAATTGTATACGGATAAGGCCTTTGAAAAACTCTTTTTATCCGTTTATACATACCAGGACCAATACTTAGGAAAAGGGAAGTACTCCTCTGACCTATGGCTAGCTTTCAGCCACGAGGGATTGCAACTGGAAACATTTGTCGGTGCCAGCTATCCTATCGCTACCTACGGAGTCTACCGAGCTGGTTTACTCTTCCATTATGTGACTCCTGAAGGAGGTGCGTTCTTCACCCAGATAGGAGTACCTCGTTGGGACCCAAAGGAAGACACAAGATTCACCGTAGATCTCTTCTATTTTCTTTTCGAGCCCCGCGTACAGATAGGGCTGTTTGGAGTCTCTTTAACCTTCTTCTGGCATCCATCCTACTATCTGCAAACCGCTACGGGGGAATCGGGCATCACGGACCTATATATCCGGTTTTCCTATGGGAAACAACCACAGACAAGTTGGGTAGGAGGAATCGAGAACGGAGTTACCTTACAGACCAACGCAGGGGAACAGGTTACCTATCGCTTGACCCCCTACCTATCCGTCCTGACATCAGGAGTACAATGGGAGTTTCGAGTAAATTTAAACCTCTATCCCTACCATTGGAACAGTCTAATTCAAACGTTTGTGGGAGCTAAAACTTCTTTCTAAGGACAGAGAAAATTGCGTAGGAGTATAAATATGCACAAAAGGGCTTGTGTCTATTTTCTTGGGCTTCTTTCTTTTATCCTATCCAGTGTGCTACCTACGTATGGATGGGAAACAGGAGGAGAGCTCGTCGTCAGTTCCCTCAATTTCCATCCCGACCGCAAACCTGAAGATACGAATTTTTCTGCGTACTACTTCCCCATACAGTACAGCATGTTCGTGTCCCATCGATTGGATGAAAACATGTCCTTCGATCTTACCTACGCGAAGGACAAGATCCTACGGAATATTCTCTTTGGTAACTTTTCCTATGAGATGGACTACTTTTCCTTGCAGGTAGGTCCCTTCTTTGGGTTGGGGAACTCCACGGAGGTTCCCGTTAAGGCAGGGATTCTGGCTTCCATCGAGGTTAGATCCCCCGGACAAGTATATGTCCTTCTCCGTTCTGGACGAAGCCTCAACTTATTAAACATCTTCAAGGGAAATGCGTTGAGCGGATCCGTTTCATCCGAAGGAGATTTCATTCAAGAAAACAACGAAGTACGATTCGGTGTATACCTGCGAAACACGATCCTTTCTCTTTTCGTACAATCGAAGATCTTTACCGAATACACTTCATCGTACGGTACGGTGAGTGATTCCCAAACAGATTATGGAACGCGTACGGAAGTATTCCAGAAAAACATTCCGTTCCGAATTATCCTATCTTTCTTCTTTAGAAACATGACTCGATACTACGAAGATATTGCCTCACCGACGGAGCATACTATTGGTTCTATCATTTTTGGGACTAGGTTGGAATATTCATATAATTCTCGATGGACTGCTTATGTGGACCTGGAAAGCAGTATCTACTCGTTTGGCTTAAACGATCTGATCGGCGAGTATGCCGGAACCACGTACCTCTTTACGTTGAAGTCAGGATTCCGATATCGATTCCAGTAACTAAGGGCATTCCTTAGAAAAATATAAGAGCCCCTTTCGGGGCTCTTATTTATTTATCTTTCCGGTCGTTGATGAGATTACAAAGGATCTGTTACTTTCCTGCAGCAGGTGCCTTAGCCGGAGCGGATTCTCCCGCATGCATTTTCTTGAGCTCTAAATACCGTAGTACCTGGAGGTGACCCAGCCTTCGGAGTTCTGCCGAACGCCGAGCCTCTTCCCGTTTCTGGAGAATGCCCCAAGTAGCTTCGTCGTCGATATCCCGTTCCAAAGTAAGTACGGCTTTATCGTATACAATGAAAATGTCTTTAATGTAACTGATAAAATCGCCCCCTTCATGGGAAGCGTCCCGATAGATCCGGATACCCACTAATTTGCGCATGGGTGCAGACTTGGGATACAAAGGGAACACCCTAAGATCTCTGTTCCGAATTTCGGCTACATAATTCGGGTTTTCCCAGGTAAGACGTCTCCATCCATCAAATTGTAGATTACCTAAAAAGATTTCCTGCTCTTCGTTGTTTTCATCCATCAAAATTACACTGATGGAATGGGGGAAGTTCAATCCATGTACATTCATGGAAACAGATTTTAAAACCCCAACATTCTTTACTACTCCTAGGTTGTCGAACTTTCTACCTTTTCCCACTTCCTCTTGAGGTACTGACAGGGATCCGTCTGCATTTACGACAGTTTTATCCATATATGCAGGGATCTCGAAAGGCGGTCGAACGAGGGCCCATGAGTTGAAGGGATCGGTAGGGAAATGAACCCGTATCCCTAGAACCGTAGCCCCTGCAAAATTGGCTGCCCCTTCCCGAACCTTGGCTGGTTTCGCCATGGACAAGGACTGGTTCACTACGAACCGGGAAGAAGATGCAAGAAGGACTTCCCAGTTTTGGATGGCCAAAGAGGTTTTCATCAGCGCTTTTTCTTCGGCAGTGTAACTAGACCCTGCCACTACGCTGAAATCCACCATCGTTGCTTGGTTTTCCTTTGGATTATCTTTAGGATAATCGGCCGCCAATTGGGCGAAATCGATAAGCACAGATTCGTCCGCACTGAGCCCCATGCCTACTAGCATGAACGCTACGAAGAGAATGGTAAAATACCGTTTCATTCCATGCTCCTTTACAATGACCGTGTCATATAAAATTATACGGAAGCAAGGCTCTTTGTCAACGAATTTTCTTTTGTTTTTTGGGAGTTTAAGACACATGGTACCCCCTGGACCTACGCAGCCCACTGGGCTAACTCATCTTTGTACTGAACTAGCA
>CAKZQO010000248.1 GCA_937140905.1 uncultured Spirochaeta sp. | reverse complement strand
GAATTTTCCGTGGATACCAAGAACCTTCAATTCTTTTCCCTCGGGTGGACGCCTATAGAGAGCTTCTGGCCAGGCTTTTACAAAGGCCATCTTTGGATACACATCCTCTCCCGCATCGGTCTTTATGATGGAAGAAAACTTGCTACCCAGGATAAACCAGGGGCTGGCATCGGGATTATCGAAATCTTCCACAACCACCGATTGTAGGTTGGTAGTAACTTCATCGGAAAAGACCATGGAAACAACAAAGGGAAACAATAAAAGGCATATAAGGAGCCTACCAAGTCTGTTCATGTTCTAACTCCTTTAGTAAAACTAGCTTAGTTTAAGCTATTAAGGATTATATTTCTTACACCTTCCTTTGTCAAATAGAATCACGGCGTGAATAAACTATACGGAAGACGGGATGGAATAGAACCACTCATGGTTAGAACTTGTGAAAGAGCCAAGGCGTAATCTTTCTGCAAGCTTACTACAAAGGGATACTCCTTGATTCTAGGAAATCGATGGACTTCCAGGCCAATGATTCCTATACCCTTTTGGGTTTCCATCCCCGATAGAATTTCCAAAGCGATCGAACCTGCTTTCCCCCCCCAGACAACTAGGAGATCCACAGGGTCTGACAATTCTCTCCTAATGTTCTTTCGTATGGTTTCCTCGGTTTCACCTTTTGGAACGAGGACTATACGTACGCCGGGCAGAGATTCTTCAAATCCCAACCCCTGAAATAGATAAAAATCCTCCTTTGAAAGAATTAGTAGTTTTTTATCCTTCGGGATTCGTGAGGATCTGTACTGTTCCCAGCGATTCAAAGCTTGTTGCAGGGCAGGAACTGGATCAAAAGAGATTCCCCTCACATTGATAGGGAAAGGAGCCCCATCCGGAGCATCCATGCAGAGAAAGGTTATTTTAGGAAACCGAATCTCCAAGGCTTCCAGTTCTATGGCAACGAAAGGACTTACCACTACAAAAGAGTAGCTTCCTTCACTCAACAGTTTTTCCAGTTCCAATCGGTCGTTTTCCCGGAAAGAATAGGGAACCGTCTTGATCCGATATCCCGACTCTCGTTCTATGTCTGCCAAACGCTGGGGAAACTCATCCCCCAGAACCGGAGACATAAAGGAATCCACCACCCAGAGCACTTTGGGAGAGGAACAGGACAGAAGGCCCAAACAAAGGCAAAACCATACTAACCATCGCACAAGAATAGTTTCCTGTGGAATACTCGTGCCATCTGACCTGTAACGCGGCCACCTTAATCCCGTAGGGTTCCTCCATTTACCATCATGCTTTCCCCTGTAATGAACTTCGC